>JBDLUB010000112.1:0-4622 GCA_039805525.1 Pseudomonadota bacterium
ACCTTTTCCGCAAAACCGCATGAGGTAAAGCGCGAGTGGTTCGTGATTGACGCTACGGACAAAGTCCTCGGTCGTGTCGCCAGTGAAGTGGCACTCCGTTTACGCGGCAAGCACAAACCCGAATTTACCCCTCACGTCGATACTGGCGATTTTATTGTCGTTATCAACTCATCCAAACTTCGCGTCACTGGAAGTAAGGGACTCAATAAGATTTATTACCGTCATAGTGGCTATCCTGGTGGTATTAGCTCGACCAACTTTGACAAGATGCAAGCACGCTTTCCAGCGCGCGCTCTTGAGAAGGCTGTGAAAGGCATGTTGCCTAAAGGCCCCCTTGGCTACGCCATGATCAAGAAGCTCAAAGTCTATGGCGATGCTACGCATCCCCACGCGGCTCAACAGCCTAAACCTTTAGAGATTTAAGGAAGCGATATGTACGGAAATTGGAACTACGGAACAGGACGTCGCAAGAGCTCAGTGGCTCGCGTCTTCATTAAATCAGGTAAAGGTGAGATTACCGTGAATGGCAAGCCCATTGACGCTTATTTTGCACGCGAAACTTCACGTATGATCGCTCGTCAGCCTTTAGCGCTGACCAGCAATCTAACCACGTTTGATATTCAAGTGAACGTTCGCGGTGGCGGCGAGACTGGCCAAGCTGGTGCTGTGCGTCACGGTGTAACTCGTGCGCTGATTGATTATGATGCGGCTCTCAAGCCAACCCTGTCAAAAGCTGGATTGGTGACTCGTGATGCCCGTGAGGTTGAGCGTAAGAAAGTTGGTTTACACGGCGCTCGCCGTCGTAAGCAATTTAGTAAGCGTTAAGCGACACCGAAATGTCTGGAAGGGGCCGCTATTGCGGCCCTTTATTTTTATACAATTTGCTTATTGATCAGTAGCAACGGAGAAGAGCATGATTAAAGTCGGTATTGTGGGTGGCACGGGGTATACGGGCGTTGAATTACTTCGCCTTTTGGCCCAGCATCCTCAGGTTCAACTGCATTCGATCACTTCTCGATCTGAAGCCGGCATGGCCGTTGCTGAAATGTTTCCATCCTTACGCAATCGCGTGGATTTGAAATTTACTACTCCAGAGAATGCCAAGCTTACTGAATGTGACGCTGTATTTTTTGCGACTCCTCACGGGGTGGCAATGGCGCAAGCTAAAGAATTACTCGCAGCCAATGTGAAGATATTAGATCTTGCCGCAGACTTTCGTCTTCAAGACACCAAGGTCTTTGAGCAATGGTATGGAATGCCGCACGCATGCCCAGACATCTTGAAGGAGGCTGTTTATGGTTTGCCAGAAATCAATCGGGAGAAAATAAAGCAGGCTCGGATCGTTGGTTTGGCAGGTTGCTATCCAACGTCGGTGCAGCTAGGGCTTGCTCCATTGTTATCGCCAAAGAACGGCTTCTCAAAGTTGCTCATTGATGCCCAGCGAATCATTGCCGACTGTAAATCTGGAACTTCCGGCGCAGGTCGTAAAGCCGAAATTGCTACCTTGCTATCTGAGGCAAGTGATAACTTCAAAGCATATGCCGTTAAGGGCCATCGTCATTTGCCTGAGATTACGCAAGGCTTGAGGGCTATTGCAGGGCATGATCAGGTGGCTTTGACCTTTGTGCCACATCTAACCCCGATGATTCGGGGGATCCATTCAACCCTATACGTTCAGTTAACCGCAGAGGGTAGATCGGTCGACTTTCAGGCCCTATATGAAAGTTTTTATGCCAATGAGCCCTTCGTGGATGTCATGCCAGCGGGGAGCCACCCAGAAACCCGCTCAGTGCGGGGCAGTAATGGCATGAAGATTGCGGTTCATCGGCCTGACGGTGGCGACACCCTCGTCATTTTGGTGGTTGAAGATAATTTGGTGAAAGGTGCCTCGGGCCAAGGTGTCCAGTGCCTAAACATCATGTTTGGCTTTCCTGAATCCATGGGCCTCGAGCAGATTGCCCTTATGCCATGATTCACCCTGTGCAAATAGGGGAATTAGAGCCTACAATCAATCGTATAGATGTTTAAAAGGGAGTAATTATGACCGCTACCAATACCGCTGTTGATCAAGCTTCAGCCATGGCTGAGCCACCAGTGCCATTGATTTTTACGGATAGTGCAGCCGCTAAGGTTGCTGACTTAATTGCTGAAGAAGGAAATCCTGAGTTAAAGCTTCGTGTCTTTGTTCAGGGCGGCGGATGTTCTGGATTTCAGTATGGGTTTACTTTTGATGACGCTGTTAATGAGGATGACACCAGTTTTGAAAAAAACGGGGTGACTTTATTGGTTGATTCAATGAGTTTTCAGTATCTTGTGGGCGCGGAGATTGACTATAAAGAAGATATCAATGGTTCGCAGTTTGTGATCAAAAATCCGAATGCAACCACCACCTGTGGTTGTGGCTCATCCTTTTCAGCCTAATTGATTTCAGGCAGGGTAGAGCGTCCCAAGGATTCGTAAACCTTTTGCTCCAGTAACGGCCGGCACATTTGCTGGCCGTTTTTGCATGAAGGCCCAGGCTAACCAGGCAAAAGCCAGACTTTCAACCAGTTGGGGATCAATCCCAAATTGGGTTGATGAGGCAATCTTTAGATTCGGTAGTTGATGGCGAGCTTGAATTTTAAGAAGCTCAAGTAGGGCAATATTCTTAACGCCGCCTCCGCACACAATCAGGGTCTGCGTATTACACGCATAGGAGCGTAATGCACCAAGGATGTTATCAATCGTGAGCTGCATGAGCGTAGCTTGAACATCCTCAGGGGAGAGCGAAAGCCCTATCATCAAATGATTTAGCCAGTGCAAATTAAAATGGTCACGCCCCGTACTCTTGGGAGGATGCTTTGCAAAGTAAGGGTCTTGTAACATCCGCGCTAACAGTTCTGAATTGGGTGTGCCAGTACTGGCCCACCGTCCGTCATCGTCAAACGCTTTCCCAAGATGGTGATGCACCCACGCATCGAGTAATAAATTGCCCGGTCCACAATCAAAACCAGTGACTTCACCAGATGCTGGAAGAATCGTTAAATTAGCAATTCCACCAATGTTCAAAATGGCACGATTTTCAAGGGGATCATAAAACTGCTCATAATGAAAGGCAGGCACTAGAGGCGCACCTTCGCCACCAGCAGCCATATCCCGCTCACGAAAATTAGCAATGACCGTGATCCCAGTGAGCTCAGCCAATAAGGCCGCATTTAGGCTCTGATGGGTATAGCTTTTCAGATGATCGGAAGCGGGTTGATGACGCAGTGTTTGCCCATGGGCACCAATTGCGCTGACTGCGCTAGGCTGAATATTTTGAATCCGCAACAGCTCTTGGCATGCCTGTGCATACGCATTGGCAAGTGCGTTGGCTGCAAGGTGTTCGCGATGAAGTTCGTTGCTGCAAGCAAATTGCAATTCGGCAAGCTCCGACCTCAGGTGCGCATCAAACCCGACACTGTGGGACTGAATCCGGTGAGCTTTGCCAGTAGCATCAACTTCAGCCAAGACTGCATCGATACCATCGAGGCTGGTTCCCGACATGAGCCCAATGAATAGAGAGCTCGAGGCGTTTGCTTGATTAGAATTCAAGGGTGTGGCGAACTTTCTTGAGAATGCGACAATATCACGTTAACGAAATTAAACCCTTAATTTAACTGAAAAAATTAGGTATGAGCACAAAACCCTATCCAGTGACCCCGCGCGTACTTGAGGCTATGGAAGTTACCAAGCGTGGCTGTGAGGAGTTATTGGTCGAGGCGGATTGGCTACAGAAATTAGCGCGCAGCGAAGCAACTCACAAACCCTTACGAATTAAATTGGGTTTGGATCCAACCGCACCGGATATTCACTTGGGGCATACCGTTGTTTTAAACAAGCTACGTCAGTTACAAGATCTAGGTCATACCGTCATTTTCTTGATTGGCGACTTTACCAGCATGATTGGCGATCCGTCGGGGCGCAATAGTACCCGTCCGCCATTAACTCCGGAAGAGATTGCAGTCAATGCAAAAACCTATTATCAGCAAGCCAGCATCATCTTAGATCCCAGTAAAACGGAAGTACGTTACAACAGCGAGTGGTGCGATGCCCTAGGCGCGCGCGGCATGATTACCTTAGCTGCAAAATATACAGTGGCTCGGATGCTGGAGCGCGATGACTTCACCAAGCGCTATCGGGGCGGTGTGCCGATCTCGGTACACGAGTTCCTATATCCACTCATGCAGGGTTATGACTCAGTGGCTTTACAAAGTGATTTAGAGCTCGGAGGCACCGATCAAAAATTTAATCTTCTCGTCGGGCGCGAACTACAAAAAGAGTATGGCCAAGAGCCGCAATGCATCTTGACCATGCCTCTTTTGGTGGGTCTTGATGGGGTTGAGAAGATGAGTAAGTCCAAGGGCAATTACATCGGTATTAACGAGCCCGCCAATGAGATGTTTGGCAAGGTAATGAGTATTTCGGATGAGCTCATGTGGAGCTACTTCACATTGTTGTCATTTAGACCGATGGCCGAAATCGATCTCATGAAGCAAGAAGTGGCTGCCGGCCGAAATCCACGGGATTGCAAAGTGCTATTGGGTCAAGAGATTGTGGCTCGTTTTCATTCACAGGCCGCTGCAGAGAAGGCGCTCGAAGAC
>JBDLUB010000113.1:0-4614 GCA_039805525.1 Pseudomonadota bacterium
CCAGGAATTGGATGGCAACAGCTTTGAAAGCTTACTGACATGCCCTCACGACCATCCACCACGAGCGATGGTATTGGTGTCTCCTGATCAGAGTTGCCCCAATCATTTGAGCCCAAGCGCATTTGCTCCGCCCCGCCCTCTTCACCAATCAGAATTTTTAGGCGGGTGGCCAACTCGGCAGCCGTACGTCGACCCAGCACAATATTGACGCAGACCTCCTCGCGCGATTTATCACCAGTCCAATGCAATAGCTTTTCCCAAATCTCGGGCGTGAGGAGCCCGGCGTCAACGCCCTGCTGTCGTAGTGCGCTAGCCAATAAGCGTTCGCCTAACTGCAACGCCTCGGCATAGTGCTTGGTTTTTAATGAATGGCGAATCGCTGCACGGGCTTTACCAGTTCGCACAAACTCCAACCACCCTGGATTGGGCTGAGAGGATGTGGAGTTGATCACTTCCACGATATCTCCATTTTTGAGTTCAGTGCGTAGCGGTAGTTGTAAATTATTTACCTTGACTGCCACGCAGGTATTACCAAGATCACTATGAATCGAGTAGGCAAAGTCAAGGGCTGTTGCACCTCGAGGCAGAGCACGAATTTGCCCTTTCGGGGTAAACACATAGACGGCGTCGGGGAATAAATCGATCTTGACATGCTCTAAAAATTCTTGGGAGTCACCACTGTTGTCCTGAATATCAACCAAGGACTGCAACCATTGGTGCGCACGGTTTTGCACTTCACTCAGTTCGGGTGAACCGTCCTTATAAGCCCAATGGGCTGCTACTCCAGATTCAGCTACGGCATGCATATCCGCGGTACGGACCTGAAACTCAACTGGCACTCCGGATGGACCCACTAAGGTGGTGTGTAAAGACTGATAGCCATTGAGTTTAGGAATCGAGATGTAATCCTTGAACTTCCCAGGCATGGGCTTATAGATAGAATGCAAAATACCGAGGGCCCGATAGCACTCATCCACCGTTCGTACCGTGACTCGGAACGCGTAAACATCGAGGACCTGGGAGAAGCTCAAATGCTTACTGCGCATTTTGTTGTAGATACTAAATAGGGTTTTCTCACGACCCTGTAAATCAACCTCGATACCGGCTTTCGCAAACTGCATCCGTACCGTATCTAGAATCTTATCCACCATCTCGCGACGATTGCCGCGCGCCTTCTTTACTGCTTTTTCAATGGCCCGAAAACGCATGGGCATTGAGTGTTTAAAGCTGATGTCTTGCAAATCACGGTAAATTAAGTTGAGTCCCAAACGATGTGCGATCGGTGCATAGATTTCCATGGTCTCTAATGCAACCCGGCGTCGTTTTTCGATCGGTACCGCATCGAGGGTGTGCATATTGTGAGTTCGGTCAGCTAACTTGACCAAAATAACGCGCACATCGCGGGCCATGGCCATAAACATTTTCCGAAAGCTCTCGGCCTGGGCCTCGGCATGACTCTGGAACTCCAATTTATCGAGTTTGGTTAAACCCTCAACTAGCTCAGCAACCTTTGCCCCAAATTGATTAACCAGGTCGGTTTGAGTACATCCCGAGTCTTCTATCACGTCATGAAGCAAGGCTGCCATGATGCTTTGGGCATCCAAGCGCCATGCTGCACAGAGCTCTGCAACCGAAACCGGATGACTGATGTAGGGTTCGCCACTATGGCGGTATTGGCCTAAGTGCGCCGCATCCGCAAACTGAAAGGCCTTCTTAATTTGGTTAATTTCATCGGGCTTCAAATAATGAAGCTTATCGGTCAAACTCGCTATCGATACGACTTGTTGTTTAGGCGGTAAGGACGGCTGCGAGGTGGGGCCAAAGAGATGGCGGCTAGATTGCTCCAGTAAAGAGGCAATCACGCTTTGGGCGGGATTGGCACTTGGTAAAGGATTACTTGTGAGCATCTGGCCAGACGAGACCTCGTCTAGCGAACCCGTTGTGGTGACAGTTGACGCCACAGCGGGACCCCCGGATTAGAGAGGTACTTTGGTCAGCATATCCCGATCGGTTACCCCAACAGCAATTTCACGCAATGCAACTACCGTTGCTTTATCTTTTGCGTCAACTCGGGCTGCATGACCCTGAACTAATTGGCGGGCGCGATAGGTGCCAGCAAGGACCAACTCAAAACGATTGGGAATGGTTTTTAAACAATCTTCTACAGTAATACGGGCCATTCTGAACTCACTTATTTAGATTAACACCTATAGGATACCCGATGACAGGCCATCATGCCCCAAGTCGCTTGACCAAGGCTGGGTAACGGGCCATTATCGGCCCCGTCCGAAGCCGGCTGGCTGCAACAATCGCCTGCAGGTCTTTTAAGGCATCGGCAAAGACCTCATTAATCACAATAAAGTCGGCTTCGTGAGCATGTTGCAGCTCAATATGAGCGGCTGCAACGCGCTTTGCAATGGTGATCTCATCGTCCTGGCCGCGCTTGTGCAAACGCTCCGCAAGAGCCTCAATGGAGGGTGGGAAGATAAATACCCAAATCACTTGGGGAATTAGCTTACGAATTTGCTGCGCGCCCTGCCAATCAATTTCCAGGATCACATCCTGACCTTGTTGCATTTGGCCTTCTATCCACGAGCGCGAAGTGCCATAGAGATTGCCATGCACCTCGGCGGACTCCAGAAAATCACCGGCCGCTTGTTTGGCCAAAAAGGTCTCTTTGGTAATGAAGGAGTAATCACGGCCATCCAACTCGCCTGCGCGCGGTGCACGCGTGGTGCACGACAGCGAAAGCTGTAATCGATGATCGGACTCGAGTAGCGCATTGACTAAAGAGGATTTGCCAGCCCCCGAAGGGGCTACGATCATCAACATACTGCCCTGATACGTTTTTGGAGTACTCATAGTCATCACTCCAAATTTTGCACTTGCTCGCGCATTTGCTCAATCAATAATTTGAGCTCCAGGGCGGTGTTCGTGCAATCCTCATGAACCGCTTTGGATCCAAGGGTATTGGCCTCGCGATTTAACTCCTGGATCAAGAAATCCAAACGCTTACCCACAGCCCCGCCCTCCGCCAGGGCAGTCCTTGCCACCTGAATATGCGTTTTAAGGCGGGCTAACTCTTCGGCGACATCAATCCGCACTGCATATAAGACAACCTCTTGCCGGATACGCTCCATTAACTCAGCATTGAATGGGATATTGGCTTGGGTTGCATGCACACCCAATGCTTCCTCGATCCGAGTCACTAATTTATTTTGGTAGAGGGTCACGATTTCTGGGATGCGGGGCTCAAGCCGAGTAACCATGTCTTGCATCGTATCGAGAGCATTCGTTAAGACCTTAGCGAGTGCCTGGCCCTCGATTTGCCGTGATTGGATTAATTGCTGTAAGGCCTCTTCGCCAGCCTTTAGGGTGGCACTTTGCCATTGATCCTCAGCGGTTTCCGATTCGGTGACAACACCCGGATAGCGCAGGATATCGGCAACGCGCAACTCATCGGCTGTAGAAAATTGTGCCTGAATCATGGCTTGTGCTTGTTTTAAGGCGATCAGCCTTGCTGGGTCTATCGCGATTCTTTGAGGGCGCGCATGCTCGCCCGAGCTTTGCCGCCAAGCAGCCCGAAACTCAACCTTACCGCGCTTGAGATGCTTATTGAGGAGCTCACGCAAGGCACCTTCAGCAGCACGACACTCATCGGGCATCCGAAAGCTCAAATCCAAAAAGCGGCTGTTTACCGCCCGTATCTCCACTTGAAGATTGGCATAACTCCCCTCGGCCATCTCAATGGGATGGGAGGCACTGCCATAGCCTGTCATGCTCGATATCATGTAGGCATTGTAAATTGCAAAAAAGGAACTCCCCTATGAATCGTCCCAGTCAACGCCAAGCTCGCGATCTGCGGCCCATTACCATTACTCGCTCATTTACCAAACACGCAGAGGGTTCGGTTCTTATTGAGTTTGGGGATACCAAAGTTCTTTGTACGGCAAGCGTTCTTGAAAAGGTGCCGCCCCATCAAAAAGGCTCTGGCGAGGGTTGGGTCACTGCGGAATACGGCATGCTGCCCCGCTCCACCCACACTCGCTCGGATCGCGAAGCCGCCCGGGGCAAGCAAAGTGGGCGCACCCAAGAGATTCAGCGGCTGATTGGTCGCGCCATGCGCAGTGTCTTTGATCTCAAACGACTCGGTGAGCGCACCATTCATCTCGATTGCGACGTCTTACAAGCGGATGGGGGAACACGGACTGCAGCAATTACAGGTGCATATGTTGCTGCCCGCGATGCGGTCAATCATTTGCTCCATCAGAAGATGATTACCTCCGACCCGATCATTGATAGTGTTGCAGCGATCTCAGTAGGTATTTATCAAGGCGTTCCTGTCCTCGATCTCGATTACGCAGAGGACTCGGAGTGTGACACCGATATGAATGTGGTGATGACCGGTCGTGGTGGCATGATTGAAGTGCAAGGAACTGCTGAAGGTGCCCCATTCACGCGCAGCGAACTCGAGACATTATTAAATCTTGCCCAAGCAGGCATTGAGGAATTGACACGCATCCAGAAAAGCGCCTTAGCTTCATGAGTCGACGGTTGGTCTTAGCTTCGAATAATGCTGGGAAGCTAAGAGAGTTTTCGCAACTGTTTAAACCT
>JBDLUB010000114.1:0-4600 GCA_039805525.1 Pseudomonadota bacterium
CAAGTCGATGCGATTCAAGCAGAATGGCTCGTACCAGGCCTCTGTGTTGAGAAAGTCCAGCTACTTCTAAAGTCCTTGCCACAAAAGATCCGTCGTCATTGCATCCCATTGCCAGAGAGTGCTAAACAATTTGTTCAAGAACACATAGATAGCAATAGTTTTGGGAGGGGTGATTTAATCGATCGACTAATGCGCTATATCCGCGACCAGAACCCAATTGAGATCAAGCGCACCGACTTTCGACCCGAGACCTTGCCGGCGCATTGTTTCATGAACTTTCGTTTGATCGATGAACATGGTCGACAACTGGAGTTAGAGCGTAACCTGAATCGCTTGCGCAGCGAGTATGGTGCGATAGCGCGTGACGCCTTCCAGAGCCTTGCGGATACTAATATAAGAACTGCACAAACGGATCAATCGCAAGCACTACCCATTCAGAAGGGCAGTTATCAGGCTTGGGATTTTGGTGAATTACCGCAGACTGTCACCATGACCCGTGGAAACCAAACCATCCAGGGCTATCCAGCATTAGTAGATCGTAAAACTGCGGTTGAGCTGGAGGTGTTCGATGATCCTACGGAGGCTAAGCGAATCCACCGACAAGGCTTATGTCGGTTATACAGTTTGGTCCTAAAAGAGCACACGAAGGCTTTGCATAAACAATTACCGCATGTGCGCGAGATTGGCTTACTCTTCATTCAATTAGGATCGGTCGAGGACCTTATCGAGCAGATTGGAATGATGGCGATTGAACGTGCCATGCTGCAACACCAACAACCGACCAACAAAGTGCAGTTTGAAGAATCACTAAAACAGGGTAAGCCCCGCCTCATGCTGATCGCAGGAGAAATCGCCAAGCATGTGTTGGCTAGTTTGCAAGAGTATGCCGAGCTGCATAAGAAATTAATTGCTGCCAAAGCCTTATCCAGTAGTGCCTATGAAGACATGCGCTCGCAATTACAGGGATTGATTCATGCACACTTTCTGAAGCAAACACCCTATGAACATTTGGTACACCTACCACGCTACCTTAAGGCCATTGGGCTAAGGATTGAAAAGCTGCGTAGTAATGCCAGTCGTGATGCCCAAAACCAACGTGATTGGGAATCCGTTGCAAGGCCTTGGCAGAGGATGATGCAGGAAAGCAAAAGTACGGTGGGTGTCAACGATGAGCACAATGCGCGCTTGCGTGAGTTCCGGTGGCAACTTGAAGAGTTGCGGGTTGCCTTATTTGCCCAAGAGCTTAAGACCCCCATGCCAATGTCGGTCAAGCGCCTTGAAAAGGTCTTGGCCAGTCTGCGCTAATAAGCCCAGAGTTCTTAGGCCTTTGGTCACTTTGGATGCGGCAAGCCGGGCCTTACAATCACGCTATGCAAATTATTCAACGAATCTCAATCATTGCAGCGGCCTCACTGCTATGGATCTCAGTGGCACATGCTGGCCCTACTGAACCAAAGCTCGCAATTGTGCTGAACTCCGGCGAGGCAACCGTGAGCCTCATCGATATGCAAACCCGCAAGGTCACCAAAACCTTTTATGTAGGTAAGGAGCCGCATCATTTGATGATGACTCCGGATGAGAAAACTGTCTTGGTCGCTAATGCAGTGGGCGATGATATTGCCTTATTGAACCCGCTAACCGGTGAGATTACTGGGCGGATTCCAAAAATTATCGATCCTTATCAGATTGGTTACTCACCGAACAATAAATGGTTTGTGGCTGCTGCCAATCGTTTAGACCGTGTTGATGTCTACGCAGCCAATGGTGCCGACTTTAAGTTAGCCAAATCGATTCCTGCGGCGAAGACCCCTAGTCATATTGCGTTTACTGCCGATAGCAAACTGGCATTTGTGACCCTGCAAGATTCAGCTGAGGTGGTGGCGATTGATCTGGATAAGCAGGTGATCATCTGGCGGATGCGCACCGGACCTGTACCCGCCGGCTTGTGGATGACACCCAATGATCAGTACTTATTGGTCGGCATTACTGGGTCGGATTATGTGCAGGTGATTGATTGGCGCAACCAAAAAGAGATTAAACGCATTAAGACGGGCAACGGAGCGCATAACTTTCGACCAATGGGTGATAAGAAGCATGTGTTTGTCACCAATCGTGTAGCGAACTCGATTAGCCTATTGAACATGCAAACGCTTGAGAAGATCGGTGACATCACTGGTCTTCCTGCTGGCCCAGACGATATGGAATTAACTCCGGATGGTAAAACCTTGTGGGTTACCTTGCGCTTCTCAAAACGTGTGGGCGTGATCGATGTGCCCTCGATGAAACTCATCGATGTGATTCCAGTCGGGCGCTCTCCACACGGCGTATTTTTCTATCCCCGCGCCAAGTGGGAGTAGGGAGTCTCGCATGCGCATGATTCGTTACTCGCTTATCACCGCATGCATTCTCTGGGGCCAAGTTGTATCTGCACAAACTAGTGCTTGTAAGAATACGGCATACCTCACTTTTGATACCGGCAATATGGCGGTTGCTGAGTACATTGCCCAGGTCCTCAAGCAACAAAACATTAAAGCCACTTTCTTCTTAGCCAATGAGAAAACCAAACAGGGTGGCTATTCATTGGATGATTCATGGAAAGGGTATTGGCAAGCCAGACTCCAAGAAGGCCATCGTTTTGGTAGTCACACCTACGATCATAGTTATTGGGTTCAAGATGTTGGTGAGGGTGATGTGCTCTTAAGACCTCAGTTTGGTAAGAACGCAGGCAAAGCGATTCGTTTTGACCAAGCTCAACTCTGTCAAGAGATTTCTAGAGTGAGCACCCGTTTTCAGGAGCTCACAGGTAAGCCGATTGATCCGATCTGGCGTGCGCCGGGCGGTAAAACTTCACCCCGATTGATTGCCATGGGTGAGCGTTGTGGCTATCGCCATATTGGCTGGTCCCCGAGCGGGTTCTTGGGTGATGAGTTGGACTCAAAGCGTTTTCCGAACGCACAGTTACTGGAGCAGGCCAGTCGGGGTCTTAAGAATGGCGATATTGCTATTGCCCACCTGGGGATTTGGTCCCGCGAGGATCCGTGGGCACCTGCGGTTTTGGAGCCGCTGATCGAGAACTGGAAGAGACGCGGCTTCTGCTTCGCCTTAATCCCGAATTGACGATAATAGGGGTATGAGCCTGATCCAATCGATTCAAAACGCTTATGCGGATTTGCATACTTGGTTGTATACGCAAATGGTTGAGCCTATTTTGTTCCATACCGGTGCGATGGCATGGGCGGAAGATCTGTTTGACGGTACCGAGTGGTTCATGTTGGGCGTGATTCAGATTCTGATCATTGCGATTGTGTTTCGGACCTGGGAGCGGATCAATCCTGCTGAGTCTCAGGCAAACGCAGGTCCCTATGTACGCACGGATATTCTCTACACCCTGATTCATCGCCTTGGTTTATTCCATGGGACATTCTTTATTTTGTTCTCAAGCCTCTTTTTCTATTTATCTGGTGTCTTGCATGATTGGCGCTTTGAGCGTTTCAATGTCGAGGGTTGGATTCCTGGTGTAACCACTGTCCCCATCGTCAGTTTTTTGATCTACTTGGTCATTCTCGATTTCATTGATTACTGGTATCACCGCGCCTCACATCGCTTTCATTGGTGGTGGCAGTTACATGCCTTGCACCATAGTCAAAGACGTATGACCGCATGGTCCGATGATCGCAATCACATCATCGATGATGTGATGCGTGCGATGGTCTTTGCTTTCTTTGCTTTGATTTTTGGTGTGCCGCCTGGGCAATTTATCTTCTTGGTGGTGTTTGGACAGCTAGTGCAAAGCTGGCAGCATGCTAATCTGAAGATTGATCTTGGCCTTGCAAAGTATCTGTTGGTATCACCCATGTTTCATCGCTATCACCACGCTGTGGGTTATGGGCATGATGCGCCTGGGAAGCCCGGAGTGTTAGGCGGTTGTAATTTTGGGGTGTTATTTCCTTGGTGGGATATGGCATTTGGTACTGCCGTGTTTGAGAAGCGCGTATTTCCAACTGGCGTTCGTAATCTTGAGGTATCAAATAATCTTTTGGTGCAGCAATGGCAGGGCTTCACACACTCCTTGCGATACTTATTGAATATGCCTCGGTCAGCAGAGACCAAATCCAAATCGATCAGCTAAGCGGAAGAAGGAGCACGATTGTCTGAGTTAATTCGTTCACTGGGTCTCGCATTGGTTGGCACCATGCACCCAAAGATGCTGTGGCTAAGCTTTCGCCCATTTTTAATCGTGTCAATCTTCTGGGGCGTAGTGATTTGGCTGATCTGGTCTCCAGCGCTAGAGATGCTGCGTACCTTCCTAACTGCATCGATCTTCACTAGTTGGATTCAATCAGGTCTTGAGTACGTTGGCTTTGATGAGGCACGCGCTTGGATTGCACCCTTGTTCTTAGTCATCCTATTAATACCAATTATTGCCATTAGCCTCTTGGTCTTTATTGCATTCTCAACCGTTCCTGCTGTGGTGGATTCAGTCGTGAGACAAAAAGCCTACGAAGGCTTAGTCCGAATCAAAGGCGGCAGCTTGGTTGGCAGCTTCTTTTATACCCTGTGGTCCGCACTAATTTGTTTGGCTTTGGTGATGCTGACCCTG
>JBDLUB010000115.1:0-4588 GCA_039805525.1 Pseudomonadota bacterium
AGGCTGGATCCACACCCCGCAACGCAACCCCGCGCATTGATTCAGCTCGAGATAAAAGACCCTGGGAACTCACCATTGGGGCAACCCCGAGAACATGCGCTTGTTTTGAGAGTGTCTCGGCGATTGGCTCCCAGTCGACCAAACCACTTGGGGAGGTAATCTCAATATGGGAGAGAACCGAAAGCATACGGTCTCGAACCTCTTTCTGAAACCCATTCATGACGGAAAGAACCACAATAAGGGCCGCAACCCCTAGCGCGATTCCCGCCATCGAGATCCCAGAAATAAAAGACAGAAACCCATCACGCTGACCAACCGCTTTCCTGCGTCGTGAGCGCGTGTACTTAAGGCCTATCTCAAGTTCGATCGGAATCTTCCACATCTTCACAGTTTAAGCAATTAGCACCACCTACTAAGCAAATTGAGTAATTGCCACCTAAAATTAGGGTCATGAGTCAACAAATTAGCATTCTTCTATCCGGCGAGGATCAGCTCAACCACGATGTTGCGTACGCACCTAAAGCCTTACCGCATGAACGCTATCTGATTGGCGACTCCTTTGCGCTTGGTAGTGTCCTGCATACAAATCCGAGTAATCAAGTTCAGCTATGTATTGAACCGGTTCATTTACACGCGACGCGCGACCATCTTGTTCTGCTCCCATTATCGGAGTTATCCATACCCCCCGATGAAATCATGATCTTGATGGAGGAGGCAAACACCATCTTCGGTGAAGAGGAAATTATTCCAATCTCGCGTGGTCCAAATGCTTGGGTTTATGCTGCAAACGCGTATCAATCACTCTACACCCATAGCGTGACACAAGCCACAGGTCGTAATATCGATTGGTGGCTTCCAAAAGATACCGTTGTGTCAGGTTTAGCCAAACGTTGGCGCAGGATTCAGAACGAAATCCAAATGCGCTGGCATATTCACCCCATTAATGAGGCACGAGAGGCGCAAGGATTACCCCGAATTAATTCAGTTTGGATCTATGGGATTGGTAAAGCAACCGATATTACTTATTCCCCTGAATTAACTAATGCTACGCAAATTATTAGTGATCATCCCTGGATGACATCGATTGCTGCACAGCTTGGCATCCCTCTTCTGAGATCCCAAACTGTTCAGTGGGAACAACAACCAAGCAATACCTTTGTTTGGTTAAAGGATATTGATAAGCAATGGCCAAGACTAAGGCAAGCGATGCTCGAACTTGACCTAGAAATCACGCTAATTGATTTTCCGCAAGGCATTCGCAAGCGCACCCTTCGAGCCAAAGACTATCGGGGCCCTGCATGGAAGTTTTGGCATAAAAATCAACCTCCGACCTGGGAAGAATTGCAGGTATGAGTATTTTTAGCCAACGCGCTTACCCCAATCAAGTTGTTGAACATTTAGAAGGACGTGGTCTAGATCCACTTTTTGCTCGCCTGTATGCCTCTCGAGGCATACATGATTATTCAGACTTAAGTCTTGAGGCAAAGTATTTGCTGCCACCCTCATCACTGAAGGAATGCGAGACAGCCGCGAGATTATTAGCAGATGCAATAGCCTCAAAACGATCGATGGTGATCGTCGCTGATTACGACTGTGATGGCGCAACCGCCTGCGCTGTTGGCCTGCGAGGATTACGCATGCTAGGGGCATCTGACGAGCAATTGGGTTACTTGGTTCCCAATCGCTTTACTATGGGATATGGGCTAACCCCTGAGGTGGTTAATATGGCGCTTGAACTTAATCCAAGACCATCGCTCTTAATTACGGTTGATAACGGAATTGCTAGCCATCAAGGAATTGACTATGCCAAGACACACGGCATCGATGTTCTGGTGACTGATCATCATCTACCCGGCGAGGAACTTCCAAACGCACTCACAATAGTCAATCCTAATCAGCCAGGATGTCCATTTTCCAGCAAGGCACTGGCGGGCGTTGGTGTGATGTTCTACATTTTGATTGCCCTACGAGCCCTTTTACGAGAGCGAGGTGTATTTACTGTCGAGACCCAGCCAAAACTAGAGCAACTATTTAGTTTAGTGGCGCTTGGCACGGTGGCAGACGTTGCCCAACTCGATCGCAATAACCGCATTTTGGTCTCACAAGGTCTCAGAAAAATACGTCAGGGTCTCGCTCCGGCAGGATTGCTAGCCTTATTTGAGGTGGCTGGACGAGATCCCAGAGCTGCCAGCCCCTTTGATCTGGGATTTGCCATTGGGCCTCGCTTAAATGCTGCTGGTCGCTTAGCTGATATGAGCTTAGGAATTCAATTGCTCCTATGTGATGATGAGGTCCGCGCAAGATCCCTGGCACAAGAGCTTGATCGCATTAATCGAGAGCGGCGTGTGATCGAGTCCGGTATGCAAGAATCCGCGCTTGCGAACCTTGCAAACCTATCAGTCAATGAACAACCTGCACTTTGCTTATGGCATCCTGATTGGCATCAAGGCGTGGTGGGCATTGTCGCCTCGCGACTGAAGGATCGCTTTAATCGCCCAACGATTGTTTTTGCACCTGCCGATGATGACTCGGGCACTCGATTGCTACGCGGCTCTGGTCGATCGATTCAGGGCTTTCATCTGCGTGATGCGCTCGACTTGGTGTCTAAAAAATACCCTGGGCTCATTTTGAAGTTTGGCGGCCATGCCATGGCTGCAGGCCTAACGATTCGCCAATCCGACTTTAATGACTTTGAGAATTACTTTCGAGAGATCAGCGCAAGCCTGCTCAATGATGAAATTTTGCAAAGGCATTGCACCCATGATGGCTCCTTGAGTCCAGATCAATTTACCGTTGAAATTGCTGACCGCTTAATGCAAGAGATCTGGGGACAAGGTTTTCCACAACCGCTCTTTTATGGTGAATTTGAGGTACTGCAACAATCACTGATGAAAGATAAACATTTGCGTCTTTTACTTCGCCCAATTGTGCAGAGCGAAAGTGATACACCCCTCGTATCAGCAGTTTGGTTTAATCGCACCCAAACACTACCGCAGCTCGCATTTTTGGCATTTCGTCTAGTGAGTGATCGTTTTCGCGAAGAGGCACGCATCCAACTGATCATTGAGGCCATCGACGACCAACACCACTAGGCGCTTACCCGTATAATTCGTCTATGGAAGCCGAACAACTCAATCAAATTACCAACGCCTTCAAAGATCTCCTCGCTCGCGAGCAAGCCCTTCGGGGGTATCTTTGACTTTGATGCTAAATCAAACCGCCTAGTTGAAGTCAATCGTATTTTGGAGGATCCTAAAATTTGGGATGATCCAAAACAAGCACAAGCCTTTGGGAAAGAAAAAAAGTTGCTCGAAGGCGTAGTGAGTACCCTAACTGATTTACAGCAAAACATTATTAGCAGCATGGAGCTGATGGATCTCGCTCGCGCCGAAAACGATTTGGATACTCTGCTCTCTCTTGAAGTAGATGCAGGTACTTACGAAAAAATTATTGCTGATCTTGAATTTAGACGGATGTTTCATAATGAAATGGATCCCTGCAACTGCTTTATCGATATTCAGGCAGGGGCCGGAGGTACCGAAGCATGCGATTGGGCCAGTATGCTGTATCGCCAGTACCTCAAATACTGCGAGCGCAAAGGCTATAAAACCGAGATTTTGGAAGAATCTGACGGTGATGTCGCTGGCATCAAAAGTGCCACAATCAAGGTGGATGGTGAATATGCGTATGGACACCTCCGCTCCGAAACGGGTGTACACCGCTTGGTCCGTAAATCACCATTCGACTCCTCGGGTGGTCGCCATACTTCATTTGCCAGTATTTATGTGTACCCCGAGATTGATGACTCGATCGAGATTGAGATCAATCCCGCCGATATCCGTACTGATACCTATCGCGCCTCTGGTGCTGGAGGTCAACACATCAACAAGACTGACTCTGCAGTACGACTCACGCATATTCCAACAGGCATTGTGGTGCAGTGTCAAAATGATCGCAGCCAGCATCGCAACCGAGCTGAGGCAATGAGCATGCTCAAGTCACGCCTCTATGAACATGAGATGCGTAAACGACGTGCCGAACAAGATAAGTTAGAGGCCAGCAAAACCGATGTTGGCTGGGGACATCAAATCCGCTCTTACGTACTTGATCAAAGTCGCATTAAAGATTTACGAACCAATGTTGAGATCTCGAATACCCAGAAAGTCTTGGATGGTGATCTTGACGCATTTATTGAGGCCAGCCTTAAACAGGGCGTGTAAGATTCTGCTATGAGTAACTTAGACCAACAAGACCCACCGATTCCTGCGCAGGATGAAAATCACATCATTGCCGAGCGGCGTGAAAAGTTAGCAAAATTACGCCAAGCAGGCATTGCATACCCCAATGATTTTGTACCAACCCACTTAGCAGCTGATCTGCATCAGCATTACGACTCCTTTAATAAAGAAGAATTAGCTAGCAAGCGTATTCTTGTGAAAGTTGCTGGTCGGATGGTTCTAAAGCGAGTGATGGGTAAAGCCAGCTTCGCTACTATTCAAGATCGTAGTGGTCAAATTCAGTTTTATATCAGCGATGATGTCACTGGCAGTGATGTTCATGCAGCATTTAAGCATTGGGATCTTGGCGA
>JBDLUB010000116.1:0-4573 GCA_039805525.1 Pseudomonadota bacterium
CAATGCACGCCGCTTTGATAAAGGCGGTGATCAGTTTTATGACCAGATCTCAGCCTTGCATAAATCGGTGCGCGGCTCGCACCCCGATGCCGCGCTCTATTGGTTATGCCGGATGCTCGATGGCGGCGCTGATCCGCGCTACCTCGCGCGTCGGATTATTCGGATGGCCTGGGAAGACATTGGTCTAGCCGATCCACGTGCAATGCAACTTGCCAATGATGCTGCCCAAACCTATGAACGCTTGGGGTCACCTGAGGGGGAGCTAGCCTTAGGGCAAGCCGTGGTTTATCTAGCGGTGGCACCCAAGAGCAATGCGAGTTATCACGCATTCAATGCGGCTCGTGCTTTTGTTGCCACCGATCGTAGTCGCGAGGTACCGGTGCATTTGCGTAATGCCCCAACCCAACTCATGAAAGACCTTGGGCATGGTCATGCCTATCGCTATGCGCATGATGAACCCCATGCCTACGCTGCAGGAGAATCGTATTTACCCGAAGGGATGACAGAGCCGCGCTGGTATGAGCCGGTTGAGCGTGGTCTTGAAATTAAGATTGCCGAGCGCATGGCCTTCTTGCGCAGCTTAGATGAACAGGTAAATAAAACGTAAGGCATGGCCCGTTCCTGAACTAACAAAATTACTATATACTGTATAAATATACAGTATATGAAATCCCCTAATTTAAACCCCCTACCGTCTTCGTGCCTCACCCCCATTCGGCGTAGGCCCTGTTATCGACCCCTGATCGCTGGACGGGCGCCTGCCGGGTTTCCGTCACCCGCCGCTGATCATTACGACAAGCGACTTGATCTCAACGAGCACTTGGTCTTGCATCCGGAAGCTACATTTTTCTTGCGAGTGAAAGGCAACTCGATGATTGGTGCGGGGATTCATGATGGGGACTTATTAGTGGTGGATCGCTCGCTTGAACCCAGTCATGGTCGCGTCGTGATTGCAGCGCTCGATGGGGAGCTCACCGTAAAACGTTTACATCAACAACGCGGCAAGATTTTGCTCTGCGCTGATAATCCCGATTACCCCGCGATTGAGATTCGTCAGGGGCAAGAGCTGCAAATTTGGGGGGTCGTCGCGCACGTGATCCATAAGGTGTAGTTGTCCATGCGCCCTGTCTTTGCTCTGGTGGATGGCAATAATTTTTATGTCTCGTGTGAGCGCGTCTTTAACCCTGGTCTCGAAGGTAAACCCGTTGTGGTGTTATCCAATAATGATGGTTGTATCGTTGCCCGCAGCCAAGAAGCGCGCGCACTTGGAATTCGGATGGGAGCCCCCTTCTTTGAAGCCAAACATCTGATTCGCTCACACGGCCTCATTTGGCTCAGCTCCAACTACACCCTCTATGGCGATATGAGCGCTCGCCTGATGGCTTTGTTAGGGGAGTTTGCACCTCACCAAGAAATCTACTCCATCGATGAATGCTTTTTAGATCTAACTGGCATCCCAAATGACTTGGTAGCGCATGCCCAGCAAATGCGTAAGCGCATTAAGCAATACTTAGGACTACCAACCTGCGTTGGGATTGGGCATAGCAAGACCTTAGCCAAATTAGCTAATCACATTGCCAAGAAACGTTTGCACTATCAAGGCGTATTTAGTTGGTCGCATTGCAATCGTCTTGAGGCCGATGCCTTGATGGCTGATATTGATATTGGTGAAGTATGGGGCGTGGGTCGACGCCTAAAGATCAGACTCGAGCAATGCGGCATACGGAGCGTATGCGATCTGAAATATGCGCAAACTAGTTTGATTCGTAAACGATTTGGTGTGGTGCTTGAGCGTACCGTGCACGAGCTCAATGGGGTTAGTTGCCTTGATTTAGAGGATACCGAAAAGGATCAGGCAGTTCGTAAGCATCAAATTATTTCGAGCAAAAGTTTTGGTAAGCCTGTGCATCAACTCGATGAGTTACGCCAAGCGGTAGTGAGTTATATCACACGCGCTGCCGAGAAACTACGCCAACAAGGTTCGTGGTGCTCCCATCTTCTGATTTATCTACGCACGAATCCATTTGCACCCCATGATCCTCAATACGCCAAGAGCATTACCATCCCCCTATCGGTAGGCACAGATGACACATGCGTCTTAGCCAAATACGCTAGCGCAGGTATTGAGCGCATTTATCGTCCTGGCTTTGCGTATAAGAAAGCAGGTGTGATGCTGTTAGGTCTGCACCCAGCAGGTCAGGATCTTGGCGATCTTTTTTCCAATCCGCCACAACGTGAGCGCTCATCGCAACTCATGCAAGTGATGGATCGACTCAATCAAGAGTACGGCTCCAACACCCTGCGCCTAGCAGCCGCTGGTTTGCGTCCACAGTGGACCATGCGCTCTTCGCAGCGTAGCCCTAACTACACCACGGCCTGGCATGAACTTGCCCAGGCATGCGCAAATCGCTAATACAATGAAGCATCTATAACCATTGCAACTAAAGGAAATACGATGCGCAAATTTTGGCTCTCGCTTGGTCTCGCTATTAGCATTACTGCCCTCTCTGGGTTCTCGTACGCAGGACCCAAAGTGGAATTTAAGACCAATCTCGGTAACTTTGTTGTCGATCTTGACTCCGACAAAGCCCCCAAGACCGTCAATAATTTTTTGACCTATGTAAAGAGTGGTTTCTATAACGGCACCGTATTCCATCGCGTTATTAATGGTTTTATGGTTCAAGGTGGCGGCTTTACCACCGAGCTGGTACAAAAACCAACGCAGCCACCCGTGGTCTCTGAAGCACAAAATGGTTTAAAGAACCAGATCTACACCATTGCCATGGCAAGAACTTCCGACCCTGATTCAGCAACCGCGCAGTTTTACATCAATGTCAAAGATAATCCCGGTTTGGATTTTCCCAATGCGATGGGAAGCGGTTATACCGTCTTTGGAAAAGTGATTTCAGGGACACAAACTATCGATAAGATCAAGCAAGTACCAACAGGCATTGCTTCAACCCCGCGTGGTCGCATGGCCGATGTGCCCAATACGCCTGTCGTGATTGAGTCGGTCACCATCCTCAAATAAGCCAATGCTATTGCTAGACGATGTTGAGAGTAGTCGGGAGCAACCCACCAGTCGACTCTATCAACACGTCCAACAAGAATGGTGTGCTAATCGATTTAATGAGTTAGATACTTGCTTTGATGGTATCGAGACCGCTCTAGGCCAGGGTCGATATGTGGTTGCACTCTTTGCTTATGAACTTGGTTATTATTGGCAAGGCATTGAGTGTAAGCACCCTGAACCACTGCCTTTACTCAGGGCATGGTCCTTTACTGAGGTCAGCAAACTCTCCAAGGAAGCGGTCGATGCGTTTTTACACGATCGCCTAGCGATTGAGTCAACTCCCAGTGGCATCCTCAATCGGCACGACTCAATCGATCACGCACGTTTTACTGAGGATATTAAACGCATTCAAGCATGGATTACAGCGGGCGATACCTATCAAATTAATCACTCCTATCGGGTGTATGGTGACGCCTATGGCTCACCCCTTGCTCTCTATGCACGCTTACGAGAGCGGCAACCGGGGCGTTATGGTGCATTTATTGAGGATGGTCATCAGGCAGTCTTATCCCAATCCCCGGAACTATTTATTCGGCGCTCTGGCGATACCCTAATAGCAGAACCGATGAAGGGCACGGCCGATGCGACTTTGGCGCAGGCCAGTGAGCTAGCCAATGATCCCAAAAATCAAGCTGAGAATGTCATGATTGTGGATCTCCTGCGTAATGATCTGGGACGCATCGCACAAACTGGATCGGTTCATGTTCCCGCACTCTTTGAGGTCAAGCAACACGGTCAGGTCTTACAAATGACCTCAACTGTGCAAGCAAAGCCGCGAGCCAATCTTCGAATTAAGGATGTATTGCGAGCAGTATTTCCATGCGGTTCAGTAACGGGCGCTCCCAAAAAACGCAGTATGGAGATTATTCAAGCGCTAGAGGATCAACCACGCGGCTGGTATTGCGGGGCATTGGGCTGGTTTGATCCCAATGGCGACTTTGCGATGAGTGTGCCAATCCGCACGCTGCAGATGGATCATGATCCGAAGTCCGACTCATCATCGTTTGTCTTAGGTGTTGGCGCCGGAATTACCATCGACTCTGATGCTGATACTGAATATCAAGAGTGCCAACTGAAGGCGGCATTCTTAACGAGCCTGCCAAGCGGTGTAGGGATCTTTGAAACCATCCGCTTTGATCGGGGTAGCGACCTTACCCGAATTACAAACTGGTCACAGCATCTCGAACGTCTGTCGAACTCAGCCCGTGATTTAGGAATTCAATTTGATGACGAAGTCTTGCAGAATATGGTGCAAGCAGCTGCAGCGGATTTGGCGCACGATTCTATTCATCGGGTACGGATTGATTTAAGTGCAGCAGGCCAACTATCACTGTCGCACTCAACCATTGAGAAGCTCCCCGGTCCTGTTCAATTATTTTGGGCCCATGAGATTTTGCAAGGCGATTACACACCACAGCAACTCACCATGCGGTCGCATAACCCCTTATTGCGTCACAAGGTTAGCGAACGTGTGATCTACGATGCCGCTTGGCACAAGGC
>JBDLUB010000117.1:0-4556 GCA_039805525.1 Pseudomonadota bacterium
GCTTTCTGTGCCTTTATTAGCACACCCATCGGAATCTTGGCAGGAATCTATTTGTCCGAGTATGGCCAAAATAATAAATTTTCAGAGGTGACCCGTTTTGTCACGGATATTATGTTGTCAGCCCCATCCATTGTGATTGGCCTTTTTGTTTATGCCATCATCGTCTACCAAGTAAAACACTTTTCAGGATGGGCTGGAACGGTCGCACTTTCCTTGATCGCAATCCCCGTAGTGGTGCGGACTACTGAAAATATGTTGAAGTTAGTTCCAACCACACTGCGTGAAGCTGCTTTTGCGCTTGGCGCCCCAAAGTGGAAGGTATCGCTGAGCGTGGTTTTGCGGGCCGCCAAAAGTGGTGTGATCACAGGTGTACTGTTGGCGATTGCACGCGTGAGTGGTGAGACTGCGCCATTGCTGTTTACCGCTTTAAATAACCAGTTCTTCTCAACCAATATGAATGCCCCAATGGCTAATTTGCCCGTGGTGATCTTCCAGTTTGCGATGAGTCCCTATGATAATTGGGTCAATTTAGCTTGGGGTGGAGCGCTCCTAATTACATTTGCGGTTCTTGGTTTAAATATTTTGGCTCGCGTAGTTTTGCGTGAAAAGGTAAAAGTATGACAATGATGAAAACGATGTTCCATGCGGATATTAATCAGACCGTTGAGCAGCAATCGGCTGAGCAAGTTGCTATTGCTCTCAAGATTAAGAACCTAAACTTTTTCTATGGCAGTTTTCAGGGGCTTAAAAACATCAACTTAGATATCTTAGAGCGTAAGGTTACTGCTTTTATTGGTCCATCGGGTTGTGGCAAATCTACTTTGTTAAGAACCTTAAATCGGATGTATGACCTATACCCTGGTCAGCGCGCCGAAGGTGAGATCACTTTCTATGGCGAGAACATTTTGGAAAAGGGTAAGGATGTCAATTTACTCCGCTCAAGGATTGGAATGGTCTTTCAAAAACCGACACCATTTCCGATGTCGATCTATGAGAACATTGCCTTTGGTGTTCGTCTATATGAGCGCCTATCGAAGGCAGAGATGGATGAGCGGGTCGAGTGGGCATTGAATAAAGCCGCCTTGTGGAATGAGGTCAAAGATAAGCTCAATCAAAGTGGCTTATCCCTATCGGGCGGTCAACAGCAGCGTCTTTGTATTGCTCGAGGGGTGGCGGTGAAGCCATCGGTTCTGTTATTGGATGAGCCAACCTCGGCCCTAGACCCAATTTCAACGGCCAAGGTCGAAGAGCTAATCAATGAGCTGAAAAAGGATTACACGATTGCGATTGTGACTCATAATATGCAACAAGCTGCGCGTGTTTCTGATTTCACCGCCTATATGTATTTGGGTGAACTAATTGAATACGGCAAAACCGATGAAATTTTTATCAAACCAAAACGCAAAGAAACCGAGGATTACATCACTGGTCGCTTTGGTTAGTGAGGAGAAGCAATGAACGATCGCCACCTATCATCTCAATTTGACGAGGACTTAAATTCCTTATGTAGCAAGCTGCTCAAAATGGGCGGCTTAGTGGAGTCTCAGGTCGAGGTTGCCATGCGCGGATTCTCGGAGACCAATATTGATTTATGCAATCAGGTCATTGAGCGCGAGAAGTCAATCAACACCCTTGAGGTCGAGATTGATTCTGCATGCACCGAATTAATTGCGCGTCGTCAACCAACTGCGCGAGACTTGCGATTGGTGATGGCGATTTCGAAGGCCATCACGAACTTAGAGAGAGCCGGCGATGAAGCAGAAATCGTTGCAAAGCGTGCAAAGCGAGTAATTGAACAAGCGCCGAACTATAAAATTAATGCTGCGGAGATTAAGCTCTCTGGGCAAATGGCCATTGATCTCTTGCGTCGCTCCCTCGATTGTTTTGCGCGCCTTGACGCTGCATCCGCTGCCAAAGTGGTTGAGGACGATAAACAAATCGATGAGGAGTTTCGGGGTTTTGTGCGTAAGCTCATCACATACATGGCGGAAGATCCCAAAATGATTTCAACCGGACTGGATCTTTTGTCGATTGCTAAAGCAATTGAACGGATTGGCGATCATTCAAAAAATATTGCAGAGTTCGTGATCTATATTGTGAAAGGCGCCGACGTTCGTCATGTGCCACATGATGACCTAGTTCGCGAGGCGACTAAGTAGCCCATGTCACACCGCATTCTGATTATTGAAGATGAACCTTCGATTGCAGAACTGATTGCGATTAATCTAACTCATTCAGGTTTTACAGTGGAGCGTGCCCTGCAATCGGAGGAGGGGCTTCAAAAGATTAAATCTCAAAAGCCTGATTTATTGATATTGGATTGGATGATGCCCGGTAAATCTGGTGTGCAATTTACTAAAGAGCTACGCGCTAGTCCTGAGTTGCAAAATATACCCATTCTGATGCTGACCGCCAAAGGCGCAGAGGCCGATAAGATTCAAGGGCTTGATTCTGGGGCGGATGATTATGTAACCAAGCCATTTTCACCAAAAGAGCTCATTGCTCGGGTAAAGGCGCTATTACGACGCAATACTGCCCTAGGAATGGGTGAGGATGTGCTAAAACTCGGTCCTATTCAATTGGATCCTGTTACGCACCGCATTATCATTACCCATCCCGGAGAAAAAGAGCAATCGCTCAATTTGGGCCCAACGGAATTCCGTCTCTTACAGTTCTTTATGGGCAATCCAGAGCGGGTTCATACCCGCTCGCATCTTCTGGATCGTGTGTGGGGCGACCAGGTCTATATCGAAGAGCGTACCGTTGACGTTCATATTAAGCGTCTGCGCGCTGCTTTATCGGAAGCCAATTGTGACCAATATATCGAGACTGTGCGTGGTAGCGGTTACCGGATCACCAAGAGTCCGAGTTAAGTTATTTGCTTAATTTTTGAGCATCTCCGGAAGATGCTCTAAGATGTCGCCATGCTTTCTGGATTTCTGCGCCTTATCCCAATCCTTCTGCTTGCCGGCATTGCTGGCTTGATTGGCGAGTCGTTTCTACGTGATGAGATTGGTTGGTTGCTTGCGGTATTCATCATTGTATTTAGCCTATTCATCGCTTATGTCAATCAATCTCGTCTAGACGCTTTTGTAAAGGGTGCAGGGATCTCAAATTTGTCTGGATTTGGTGGTGCTTGGGCTGAGATCTTCTTTAAACTCCAGCGCATTATCACTGGCTTACGTAAAGACATTGAGCAGGCGGAGCGTCAACACAAACGCTTTATCGAAGCCTTTCAGGCCTCTCCCAATGGGATTGTGATGCTCGATGATCAAGATCAAATCGAGTGGTGCAATGCGATTGCAGAACGCTTTTTGGGGATTGAGCTCAAACGAGATGTGTTGCAACGGATTCATTACATCGTCCGCAAGCCAGAGTTTGTGCAATACATCACTGAGCGTAATTACGAAGAGCCGATTGTGTTGGAGAAAATGAGTAGCTCAAACCTGATTCTTCGTTTGCAAGCCTTCCCATTTTCTGAGAACCGGCGCTTAGTATTGATTCAGGATATTACGGATTTAAGTAAGGCCGAGGCGATGCGTCGTGACTTTGTAGCGAACGTTTCGCACGAGATGCGCACACCATTGACCGTCATGATGGGATTTTTGGAGACGGTTCAGACCTTAGATCTTCCCCCAGAGCAAAAAGCCCAATACCTTGAGATGATGATGGATCAAGGTAAGCGTATGAAAAATCTTGTTGAGGATCTCTTAACTCTGGCAAATCTCGAGGCCAATACGCAGCCAGCACCCCTTAATAGTGTTTCCATGAGCTATCTGATGTCGCTCATTAAAAATGATGCCTATGCCTTATCGCAGGGTAAACATGCCCTGAACTTTAATCTTAATACACCCTGTAATTTATTAGGTGAAGAGCGCGAGGTGTTATCGGCTTTCAGTAATTTAGTATCGAATGCGATTCGGTACACACCAGAAGTGGGATCGGTGACGGTCTCGTGGGGTGTTAATTCTGTGGGTGAGGGCGAGTTCTCGGTAACCGATACTGGCCCCGGGATTTCTTCGGAGCACATTCCACGCTTAACGGAGCGTTTCTATCGGGTAGATCGAAGTCGCTCGCGCGAGACTGGTGGCACCGGTCTAGGGTTAGCGATTGTGAAGCATGTGGCGAGTCGCCATCAAGCCCAGTTAGTGGTTGAGAGTACGCTTGGCAAGGGCAGCACCTTTACCCTGCGCTTTCCCCCCGAGCGAATTTCTTAAGCAGTTCGAGTTGACCCACGATCGGGGTTTGGTTGCTGCGTGGCTTACTCTTCACGTAACTACCATCGGGCTTCATTAGCCATGCTGAGGCATTATCTTTCAGTAAAACCATCAAACCCTCGTTGATGACCCGTTGCTTTAGTTTGGGATCCTTTACCGGGAAGGCAACCTCCACGCGGCGCAGGAGATTACGCTCCATCCAATCCGCGCTCGAAAGATAGACCTGTTCAGAGCCGCCATGATAGAAATAATAAATCCGGTGATGCTCTAAGAAGCGACCTACAATCGAGCGCACCTTAATGTTCTCAGACAGGCCCTTGACCCCGGGGCGCAGAGCGC
>JBDLUB010000118.1:0-4553 GCA_039805525.1 Pseudomonadota bacterium
TATGACACAGGGGCCTGGGAGGCTGGAAGACCCGCCCATGAAGGTATTTTAGGTGCCGCTTTGCACTCCCAAATTGAGATGCACCAAGATTATGGTGGGGTGGTTCCTGAATTGGCCTCACGGGACCATATTCGCCGCTTAATTCCCTTATTAAACAAGGCGTTAAAAGATTCTGGCCGCACCATCCAGGATGTCGATGCCATTGCCTATACCCAGGGGCCTGGCCTGGCAGGCGCCCTGCTGGTGGGATCAGCCTTTGCCAATGCGCTATCCCTGGCAACCCAAAAACCTCTGGTCGGAGTTCATCATTTAGAGGGTCATCTGCTATCCCCTTTGTTAGCAGATGGATCCTCGCGCCCACCTGAATTCCCCTTTGTTGCCCTACTGGTTTCTGGGGGGCATACTCAACTCATGCTCGTAAATCGGATTGGGGACTATCAACTGCTTGGGGAAACAGTTGATGATGCAGCGGGTGAGGCGTTTGACAAGACTGCCAAATTATTGGGGCTTGATTATCCGGGAGGAGCCGCTCTGTCACGATTGGCTGAGTCCGGAAAAGCTGCAGGATTTGATTTGCCCAGACCGATGTTGCATTCCAAGGATTTGGATTTTTCATTTTCGGGACTAAAAACTGCAGTGCTGCACCAAGTCAAAAAAGCGCAATCCACCAATTCAGATACCGGGTCGTTTCGTGCCAACCTCGCCTGTGCATTTGTTGAGGCCGTGACCGATGTCTTAAGTCATAAAGCAATGGCCGCACTCGAGCAAATGGAGTGTCGTGATTTGGTAGTTGCTGGAGGTGTAGGTGCCAATACCCAGCTTCGTAAAAAATTGACGTCGATGGCAACAGCTCGCGGGTATCAAGTGCACTATCCACCAATCGAGTTATGCACTGATAACGGAGTGATGATTGCATTTGCAGGAGCGCTTCGACTACTACAAAGTGGCTCATCCACGAATGGAGCGTTTGATATCAAACCCCGTTGGGATCTGAGTTCGTTAGATCGCTCGAATCATTAGGGAAGGCTGATACGGGCGAACGCACTGTGGTTATGGATGGACTCAAAGTTTTCAGCTTCGACCACCAAAGACAGGATTCGTTCATCGTGCTTTAACCGGGTGGCAACATCGCGCACTAAATCTTCCACAAATTTAGGAGTCTCATACGCGCGCTCCGTTACCCACTTTTCGTCGGGGCGCTTCAAAATAGCCCACAACTCGCTTGAGGCCTCGGTCTCTGCAATCCGCAATAGCTCTTCAATATTAAGATTGGCAGCAGGATCAACTTTGACCAAAATGGTGACGTGCGAGCGCTGATTGTGGGCACCGTATTCCGAAATCTCTTTTGAACATGGGCATAAGCTCATGACCGGTACGATAGCCTCTAGATACAAATCAACATCGACGCTTTCGTCAGGCATTTGTTTAGCCTCGGCACGATACGTGACCTCGTAATCCATCCAACTTTCTACCGAGGAAACTGGTGCGCTTTTCTTTTCAAAATGGGTGTATTGCATTTGAATGCGGCCCTGCTTCGCCTGCAACAGGGGTAACATTTTTTTTGCCATCCCAACGATCTTTGAGCTGCTATAAGCGCCTTGCTCATCATGCAAAAGATGGGCAAAGCGCGACATATGAGTCCCTTTTTGGTCTGCTGGGAGCGCCACATCCATTTCAAATTGAGCAACAGTTGGGAATGAGCCGGAGCCGCTTTGAACATGAATGGGATGCTTAATGCCACGAATTCCAACACGCTCAATCGCAAGAGCGCGAAGGTCATGACTACCTTGAATATCAGGTAACGCAGTCGTGTTCAGGAAGTGGGTGTTTAAATCATTCATACCAGTATTTTCGCTCAAAACAATCCAACTGGCTCAAGGAGCGCCTGTACAAGCGCTTTACTTACCGACGGGGACCTGATCCGATGGGGTCTTCAGATGATTGAGTGAAGCGGCACCCAAATCTGGGAATCGGGCAAGAATTGCTGCTTCGATTCCTGCGGCATCCAATCCACACTGAGCCATGAGCAAGTTGTAATCCCCGTGCTCAATAAAGGCATCGGGTAATCCAAGAGTTAATACTGGCTTGGTGATACCCAAGAGGTTCATGGCCTCCATAGAAGCGCTACCAGCACCGCCTTGAACACAACCGTCTTCAACGGTCACAAAGTAATCATGATTACGGGCAAGCGTTTTTATCAACTCAATATCCAGCGGTTTTACAAAACGCATATTTACCACCGTTGCATCCAGTTTCTCGGCGACATCCAAAGCAGGATAAAGTAGCGTTCCGAATGCCAGAATAGCGAGACGCTTACCCTTTGTTTGCGCCTCACGACGAATCTCACCATGCCCAAGTGGTAAGGAGCGCAATTCGGCAGATGGCGGATTACCAATACCTGCGCCGCGGGGATAGCGAACTGCACTTGGGTGATTTTGATGATACGCGGTCGTTAATAAATCACGGCATTCCGCTTCATCCGCTGGAGTCATGATCAACATATTAGGAATGCAGCGCAAATAGGCGATATCGTATGCCCCGGCGTGAGTCGCACCATCGGCACCCACTAACCCAGCACGATCAATCGCAAACACAATCGGTAAATCTTGCAAGGCCACATCATGAATTAACTGATCGTAGGCACGCTGTAAGAAGGTGGAGTAAATCGCCACGACGGGTTTCATACCCTCGCAGGCCATACCTGCAGCAAAGGTCACTGAGTGTTGCTCGGCGATGCCGACATCGTAGTAACGATCTGGGAAACGTTTTTCAAACTCGACCAAGCCGGAACCTTCGCGCATTGCAGGTGTGATGCCAATTAATTTTGGATCCGCCTGCGCCATATCGCATAACCATTCACCAAACACTTGAGTGAATGTTTTCTTACCCGCACCACTCGATTTGATTCCTTCTTGGGGATTAAATTTACCGGGGCCATGGTACAAAATTGGATCCGCCTCAGCCAACATATAGCCTTGGCCTTTGCGCGTGATCACATGCAAGAACTGAGGGCCATTCCCTTCCTTTGCCAAACGGCGTACGTTTTGCATCATCGGGATGAGGGTATCCAAATCATGACCATCAATGGGACCAAAGTAGGTAAAGCCAAACTCCTCAAAAATGGTGGATGGGGACACAAAACCTTTGGCATGATCCTCAAGACGTTTAGCAAACTCGCGGAGCGGCGGTGCCATCGAGGACAGGACCGAATCAATTCCTTTTTTGGTTGCCGAGTAAATATTGCCGCTCAGAAGACGCGCTAGATAGCGATTAAGGGCGCCAACCGCTGGCGAAATTGACATATCGTTGTCATTCAGAATGACTACTAGGGGCATATTCTCATACACGCCCGCATTGTTCATGGCTTCAAACGCCATTCCTGCACTCATCGCGCCATCCCCGATTACAGCAACTGCAACCCGATCCTCGCCCTTAGTTTGCGCAGCGCGTGCCATTCCCATCGCTGCCGAGATGCTGGTAGAGGAATGGGCCGTACCAAAGGTGTCGTACTCACTCTCAGAGCGTCTTGGAAATCCTGACAATCCTCCAAATTGCCGCAAGGAGTGCATCTGATCACGACGTCCAGTCAAAATCTTATGCGGATAACTTTGATGACCCACATCCCACACGATCCGATCGTGCGGCGTATCGAAAACATAGTGCAAGGCAATCGATAACTCGACCGTTCCCAAATTTGACGAGAGATGACCGCCAGTCTTCGATACAGAATCCACGATGAATTGTCTTAGCTCATCAGCAAGCGCTGGAAGCTGCTCGCGCGTTAATTTACGTAAATCGTGAGGGTCATTGATCGAGTGCAACATACTATTTTTTGCGATCCACAACTAAATGAGCAATATGACGTAAGGCATCGGCCTGTGGCCCAAACTCATTCAGACTGTTTAACGCTCTCCCCTTTAATTCATTAGCCAGTTCGTTTGCATAGTCTAAACCCTTCAGGGTCACATAGGTAGGCTTGTCGTGCGCCGCATCTTTGCCCGCCGTTTTTCCGAGAGTTGCACTATCAGCAGTTGCATCCAGAATATCGTCCACCACCTGAAAAGCCAAGCCAATCGCCTTTGCGTAAGTATCAAGTTGAGCCATTGCAGGATCGGACAGTTGGGCGGCGATCCCTCCGAGCCGGACAGCGCAAATGAGTAAAGCGCCGGTCTTCATGGCATGCATTTCTTCTAGAGCGGGTAAGTCCATTTTTTTACCCACATGCTGCAAATCAATCGCCTGTCCACCGGCCATGCCCTTAGAACCGGAGGCGTAGGCCAAGGAAGCAATCATGCGCAGCTGAGCAAGACTGGTCTTTGGGTCAGGGCCGACTGGATACGAGAGGATTTCAAAGGCACGGGTTTGCAATGCATCGCCCACCAGTAAAGCAGTCGCCTCGTCATAGGCTTTATGAACCGTAGGTCGTCCCCGTCGCAAATCATCATCATCCATACACGGCAAATCATCGTGCACTAGGGAATAGGTATGAATCATCTCTATCGCACTCGCAGCACGATTAACAAGCATTGAATCGGCTTGAGTAGGCACCCCTA
>JBDLUB010000119.1:0-4540 GCA_039805525.1 Pseudomonadota bacterium
CAGTGCGGACAAAGGGTTTTCACTGCGAGGTGCTGTTGGCCAATTAAAGAAATTAACTAATCTTGAAAATACCGAGCTACTGCGTCACGAGGGTGCGCCCTTACCCATGAAGCCCTTAAAAAAATGGGACAACAATCGGGATGTGATTTTGGCTGGCGATGCTGCTGGGGTCGTTGCTCCCGCCTCCGGAGAGGGGATCTATTACGCCATGGTGGGTGGCCGCCTAGCTGCAGAATCAGTTCATGAGTTATTGGTAACCGGAAATGTAAAAGCTTTAGCCCAGGCGCGTAAGCGTTTCATGAAAGAGCACGGCACAGTCTTTTTAGTTCTTGGGATAATGCAACGTTTTTGGTACGGCAACGATAAGCGACGTGAGCGTTTTGTCAAAATGTGCGAAGATAAAGACGTTCAGCGCTTAACTTTTGAGTCATACATGCACAAAAAATTAGTTCGCAAAGATCCTATGGCCCACATCAAAATCTTCTTTAAAGACATGGCCCACCTTTTGGGTATGGCCAAGGTATGAGTGCAGAATGGTTTGCGAACTATAAGCCGATCATTTTTGCCCTGGTTTGGGGTTTAGTGCTCGCATTGGCTGGGGCATGGGCCACCGATATTGGTGAGTGGTACAAAAGCCTTCAGCAGCCCGCTTGGAAACCACCCGATTGGGTATTTGGTCCCATGTGGTCGACCATCTTTATTCTTGCAGGGATTGCTTTTGTGATGGCCTATCACCGCGCCCCTAATCAAGAGACCATTCGTATGTTGGTCATTCTCTTTATTGTGAATGGTTTATTCAATTTCATTTGGAGTGTGTTGTATTTTCGGATGCAGCGACCAGATTGGGCTCTGATTGAGGCAGTTGGGCTATGGCTCTCGGTATTGGCCATTGTGCTTGCCACTCGTTCGTATTCGCCCATTTCAAGCCTTTTAGTATTGCCATACTTGGCTTGGGTTTCAGTGGCGATGCTCTTAAACTGGACCACAATTCAATTAAACGGCCCTTTCGGTCGGGGCTAATAAAAAAGCCAAGCGAACTGCTTGGCTGTTCTCAGGACAGGATCTTTATTAACCCAGACTGTCCGCCCAAATATTGCGAGCCCAACCCCACGCATAAACCCCTTCCAGCTTGCTCGCTTCAGAGGATAAGCCGCCAGAGCCAGGAACGGTCTTGAAGGTCTTATCTTTGGCGTCGTACTGATGGACGCTGGCAACGTGGACCACTTCATCCGCGCTCACAAAGCTATAGCAGGTGTTGGTGAGAACAGGATTTTGATTGATTTCAAATCCACCGAGTTCAGCAACGATCGCTGCCGCTGCAACCTTGGCGTGCGAGTTCGCCATATGGCCTGATTTGGGCATCAGTGGCGCAATCTGAATTGAGTCACCAAGAACGTGGATGTCTTTGGCGGCAGTCGATTCAAAGTTGATGTAGTTCACATTGACCCAACGCGCATTGGCGTTAGCAATGCCGGTACGGACTGCGATATCGCCAGCACGCATGAGGGGTAAAACATTCAATACATCAGCCTTGACGTCATTCTGCACGTCAAATTTGAGCGTCTTCGTTTTGCTATCAACCTCAACTACATTGTGTTTCGGACGGTACTCAATCATGCCGGGATACATGGATGCCCAGGCTTTTTTGAAGAGACCGCCCTTAGAGACTACATCATCGTTTGCATCCAAGATCAAAACTTTTGACTTGGGCTTAAATTGCTTAAAGTAACTCGCCACTTGGCAGGCCCGCTCATAGGGTCCAGGAGGGCAGCGGTAGGGAGCCATCGGGATTGAAATAGCGAATACGCCGCCATCTTTCATGGACTCCAGTTGCTTGCGCAGGAGGACAGTTTCAGGGCCAGCCTTCCATGCCTGGACTGTAACTCCTTCTTGATTGGCTTTGTCTAGGCCTTTGATCGTTTCTGTCATCAGACCAATGCCCGGTGACAAAATTAATTTGTCGTACTTCATTGAGCCGCCCGAGGCAAGACGAATGGTCTTTTGCTTGGCATCAATCGAGGTCACCATATCTTTGACAACCTTGATGCCGTGACGTTTTGTCAAGTTGTCATAGGGGGTTGAGATATTGGCAATGGTCGTATGACCGCCAACCACTAGATTGGACATTGGGCAAGAAATGAACTCCGCATTGGGCTCAATTAGGGTAACTTGGGCGGTGTTGTTCGAGAACATCCGTACATACTTAGCGGCTGTTGCGCCACCATAGCCACCACCAACGACCACTACATTGGCTTTACCGATATTGACTGGAGGGCTGGCGCAACCAGCTAATACGCCTAATGATGCTGCAGAACTAACACCTAAAAAGTGACGACGATCCATTTTTTTATCCTCAATTATTTTTTGCCAAGAACATTAGCAATGGTTTGGAGTTGCTCATCGGTATAACCCTTGGCTAACTGGTGCATGATGGTGCCAGTTCTAGCACCGCTCTTAAAGGCCTTGAGTTGAGTCAACATCGCATCGGGCGTTAAATGATTAATTTGAGGCATGCCTGCATTGGGTACGCCAACCCCATTCGTACCATGGCAATTGGCACACGTGGCCGCTAAGGAAAGTTGATTGATATTAGCCGGACTGGTTTGGCTAATCGCCAAGCCGCTGAACGATAGCAGACCTACGCTACTGATACCAAGCCCGATAACTTTGAGCTTATGTGCAGATGGAAAGTGCATTTTGATAATCTCCATTGGTTTTAATGCGAACAACAAAAAAGCTTTAGTGATAGTAAATGATTAATAGGCAATATTTAAAAGAATGTCTCACGAATTCAATACTTAATAGTCATAATCATATAACCCGAAAGATTCCTTAGGATTAAGGTTTTCCCTAAGTTTTATGCAATTAGATTCGGGAAATCAAGAGCATTCAACGGTAGGCTAATAAACTATCAACTATGCAAGCGCCCATTTCTATTCCGTCGATTCTGTTTGGGCTCGTTCTGGCATGCCTTACTTATATTTATGGGGTCGATAGTCGCTTTGCTCCCAAGAATGGGGATGAATACCCCTATACCCATATTGTCCGCATGACCAATGCAGCCGATGCATGGTTGCCCTTGCAATCGGAAATGGTGGGTATCAAAAATACCAAGCCGCCATTGTTGTTTTGGCAAGGCATGCTTTCAACCGAGCATGGCAAGGCATGGTCACTCGTCAATCTACGTTGGCCAAGTTTGGTATACACCACACTCACTGCCATACTGATTGGGCTCTGCGCAATAGCGATTAGTAAAAATCTTTCGGTTGGAGTGTTGGCCAGCATCATTTGGCTTGCCTTCTTTAATACCTATCGCTATGGACGTCCGTATCTAGCCGAACCGCCAGAGATCTTTTGGCTCTCCCTCCCATTTTTTCTGTTACTCATCGTTGGTAAGCGACTTGCCGACTCTAAATTTGTATTCCCTCTGATGGCGGGGATCGCTTTTGGCTTTGCATTACTTTACAAGTCGGTGGCCTACATTGTTCCTGTCTGCCTCGTATTAAGCCTGTGGTACTGGCAATGGCGCGATCGTCGGATGATGGAATGTATCCGGCGCGATCTCCTCAAAGTGATTTGGATCGGCCTGATTGCATTAGGCTTATTTGCTCTATGGTTTTTGCTTGATCCGGACCCGCGGGCGATCTGGAATGAGTTTGTGATTGGTGAGAATGCGGGAAAGTTTGCGGCTAGGAATACGAGTTATCTGAAGGACTTCGTCTGGGGTGGAGATAGTGTGGGCATGCTCTTGGTGACCGGAGTGGCTAATGCCGGATTTTTATCATTTGCGGTATTCAACCTCTTTTATCTGGCAATCCGTGATCGTAAGTCAATGGGTACCGAAGAGAAGTTATTGTGGATTTGGATCGCGGTGTTCTTCATCATCTTTTCTCTTCCAAGTCAGCGCTCAGGCCGATATCTGTTACCGATCATGCCAGCGATTGCGATCTTACTAGCCATGCATTGGCAGCAACTCAATCGCTGGACCTTATGGATCGGCTTGGTATTGCAGGGCATTGTCTTGGTAGCTTTGGCATGGCTCTCTTGGAACATCCATCTTTGGTCCTATCCCGTATGGCATTGGTTCTTACTGCTTGGTGCAATCGGCATCGTTCTGGCTGGGCTAGTTCAGGCTCGCCTTACCAAGACAGCGACATTACTGGCTTGTTTTCTGACCATGCTGAGTTTAAGTAGCAGCATCATGCCGCTTGATGGCGCAGCTGGGCGGTTTGATACCAAAACCATTGCTGCACTCCAAGGTAAAACGGTGTGGTTTCCTTGCGACTTTCGGGCCAAGGATGAGGAGTATCGGTTTTTGATTCCGGGCGCGAATATCAAAGGTTACCCAGCGAGCGAAGCTAAAAATCTTACGCAGTTAGCGAATCAATATTCCTTATTCGCAGTTCAGGCTCCCGTCAATACGAAATTTACTCCATGCCCCGATTGTGAGGTGATCGGTGAGCCGCGACGTACTCCCAATGTTGCCCATCTCTGAGGTGCAGAGAACTGGGGAATGTAATCGCTTCTGCGGGCGCTGCTG
>JBDLUB010000120.1:0-4526 GCA_039805525.1 Pseudomonadota bacterium
GTGCGTGACTTTGATGATCTAGAGCTTGGCGTGGCGCAAATGATTTCGGATCCTCGTGTCGCGGCGTATTGGCAAGCACGTTTGGACGCACGTTATCGCCATATTCTGATTGACGAGTTTCAGGATACCAATCCTTTACAGTGGCAAATCCTGCGCGCCTGGCTTGCAGCCTACGGTGACGATCAGGATAAGCCCAAGGTATTTATTGTGGGAGACCCCAAGCAATCCATTTATCGCTTTCGTCGTGCCGATCCGCGTCTATTTGGAGCAGCAACCCGCTTTTTACAAGCTCACGATCAGGCTCACCTTGAACAACAAAACACCACGCGGCGCAATGCGCCTGAGATTGTGGAGGCGGTAAACCGCATTTTCACAAGCAATCGAGTCCCGAGTAACTATCCATTTCAGGTACAGGCAACGCTCTGGAGTGCTCCTAACATACCAAGCCATGCAAACTTTGCCAAAGGCGAGGCTTATCGTCTGCCATTAATTCCGATCATCGATGAGCCGCAGGCTAATACTCGCGAGAACGCCTTGGTCGCGCCATTTGCAGATACGCGTGATACTAGCGCCAAACAGCAACGGCTGTTGGAAGGACAGCGCCTAGCGCAATTAATCCATGAGGTGTTGCGGACTCGTTTGGTGCTCGATGAAGTGGTTGATCCAAATCACCATCAGCAGCGTCATAAAGTCTGGCGACCAGCACGCCCAGGTGATTTCTTAGTGCTCGTCAAGCGCCGTCAGTACTTGCCCGAGTATGAGGAAGCATTGCGGCATGCCAATTTGCTATTTGAGAGTCCACGCTTAGGTGGCTTACTCGAAACCTTGGAAGTTGATGATCTGATTGCTTTACTAACGATTCTTAGTAACCCTAATCATGATCTTGCCCTTGCGCAGGTATTGCGCAGTCCCTTATATGGTCTCACTGAGGCGCAGATGCAAATGCTCTCAGAGTTAGTACAGAGCAATCGTGGCTATCGTAATTGGTGGGAAGCGCTAACGCATGCCGATGATCATCCCTATGCCGAGACCTTTTTGGTAATTGCTAGGCAACTCATGGAGTGGACGGAGTTGGCCAAATACTTGCCAGTGCATGATCTCCTTGATCACGTGTATTTCTCGGGCGATATTCGTTGCAAATATGCGAGCGTGTGCCAAGCACGCGACCGAGATCAGGTCTTAGCCAATTTGGATGCTTTTCTGGAGCTTGCCCTAAATCTCGATGGTGGCCGCTACCCTAGTTTGGGACGATTTATTACACAACTCAAACAAATGCGGCGCGGCGATCAAGATGAGACACCGGATGAGGGTGAGATGCGCGGTGAAGTGCCTTTAGAAGATGGGGGCGATGATCTGGAGGATGGGGATTTTGATCTAGACAGTTACTCAATCGCTCACCGTCAACAACGCATTCGCTTAATGACCATTCATGGGGCGAAGGGACTTGAGGCTCCATTTGTCATCATTCTGGATTGCAACCATACAGCGATCACCAACCCAGGACGGGGCGTATTACTTGATTGGGACCCCGATCGGCAAGCGCCAGATCATCTGTCGATGTTCACCAAGCTCAGCTTATCAAAAGCCCGTGAAGATTTATTAACCCAAGAAAAAAACATTGCGTTGCATGAAAACTGGAACCTTTTCTATGTGGCACTTACCCGGGCCAAGCAGGGACTTTGGTTAAGTGGGGTCGAAAGTACCCGAAATCGTCAGCAGGGTGGTTTAGTGCCTGACAGTTGGTATGAGCGCGCTTGCGAAGGTCAAGTGCCGGTCTTCACCGAACTTGATATGGGGCATATTGACTACCGATATTCAAGCCAGCCCCAATCATCAGACAGCGATGAACGATTTGAATATCCAGATTTAGTCTTGACCTGGGAGGGTGTGCCAAGCTTATCTCCCAGAGCAAAGACGCACAGTGTCGATGAGCAACGGCGCATGCAAGAGGGCGAGTGGTTTCATTGGTTGCTAGAGCGGACCACACCTCAACAGTACCGAGCAGCTGAGGCCTTGCCAGACGAGAAATCCTTGGCGAGCCGACTCGGTATCGATGCCGCAGATGCACAGCGCACCATTGAACGAGTGCGAACTGTTTACAACAGTTCCGAGTTGCTCCCATTCTTTGACCCTGCGATCTATCGCAGTGCCTGGAATGAGCTTGATATCGTGAGTGAGGAGCGATGCTTACGGATTGATCGCTTAGTTGAGTTTGAAAACGAACTTGTTGTCTTGGATTACAAACTCAGTATCCCCGAAAAAACCGACCCTCTTTACTCCCAATATCAATTGCAGCTCAAGCGCTATTGCCAGGCTGTGCAGCGTATATTTCCAGACAAAACAGTGCGCAGTCTGCTAATTGATGGACAGGGCTACAGCACCAATTTGCTTGCTTAGATCTCGACGATCATTTCAATTTCGACACAAGCCCCTAGGGGGATTTGCGCAACCCCAAAGGCACTGCGAGCATGCTTACCAATCTCACCAAATACTTCGACGATGAGTTCAGAGCAGCCATTCATGACCAAATGCTGCTCAGTGAATTCGGGGGTAGAGTTCACGAGCCCCATCACCTTCACAACCCGACGTACGCGATCGAGTGAGCCGAGGTGGGCATTGAGGGTCGAGAGTAAATCAATCGCGATACTCCGAGCGGCTAACTGGCCGGTAGCAGTGTCCATATCGAGCCCCAATTTACCAACCCAAGGTTTGCCATCCCGTTTGGCGATATGACCTGATAAAAAAACCTGATCACCGGTAGTCACTGCCATCACGTAGGCGGCCGCGGGTGCCCCAGGACTTACTAGGGTAATTCCTAGGTCATTCAGTTTTTGGGAAATTACACTCATGAAACTCCTTCAAGGAACGGGGTTAAATACCAATTTATCTGACAAGCCCCAAGTATAGGGAGATGACAAAAATACCTGACAATATTCGCTGTCCGCTATACTTCAGCCTACAAAATATCAACCATTTTGCAACACGATCACGCATATGAATAAAGCCATCGTTACTTCGCTCGGCGCTGCAGTATTCGCCGGTCTGTTTTCAATTACCGCCCATGCCCAAGATGTCAAAGGTTCTGCGAAAGCAGGAGAAGCCAAAGTCTGGCTTTGCGTAGGCTGTCATGCTATTAATGACTACCGGGCAGATTGGCCCCAGGTCTATCGCGTTCCCAAGATCGGTGGCCAGAATGCTGATTACATCGTTGCTTCTCTCAAAGCGTATAAATCGGGTGAGCGCAAGCATCCAACCATGCGAGCGATTGCGGGAAGCCTGAACGATCAAGATATGGCTGACTTAGCTGCCTACTACTCGACTCAAACGCCAACCTCTCCCCGTAACCCCTTAAAGTAATTGGAATCGAGAACATGATGAAATCCGCTCTGATCCTATCCCTGTTAAGTGCCTCGATTGGGTTTGCTCACGCTGGTAATGTTGCCAAGGGCAAAGAACTCGTTGAAAAGAACAACTGTGCTGCCTGCCATGGTGCTGGCCTTAAAGCTCCAGTTGCTCCAGCCTATCCAAAAATTGCTGGCCAATATTCGGACTACTTATATTACGCACTCAAGTCCTACCAAGTAGATGGTAATTCTCTGGTGGGTCGCAATAATGCCATCATGCAATCGCAAGTGAAGCAATTTAGCGATAAAGACTTAAAAGATATGGCTGCGTATATCGCATCGATTCCAGGTGATCTGATCGTTAAAAAATAGATCGTCGCGCAATCTCAAAAGCCTCCACTTAAAACTGGAGGCTTTTTTATTTGGCAGCCTCTAAGCCTTGGGCGAGGTGAGTACGCATAGCATGTTCAGCGGCAATAGGATCGCGCTTGAGGAGGGCTTTTAGGATCTCGCGGTGTTCACTTAAGGACTGCTGCAGACGCCCCGAGCGCGATAAGGAGTCCTTACGTTGCAATTTTAGAACCTTGCGAAGATCACCAATGACGCTGCTCATCCAGGGGTTGGCGGCAATCGCGATGATGCGCTCATGAAAGCGAACATTGATCTCAAAGAATAAATCGAGGTTGCGATCAGCCGCCGCCTTCTCAAGGCGCAGGTGCAGATCATCTAAAGCATTGAGATCACTTTCTTTTGCCTTTGTGGCTGCTTCTTTGGCAGCTTCACCCTCCAGCAAAGACAGCACCGTAAAGATTTGCTCTAGATCGCCTCGATTCACCTCCGTCACGTAAGCGCCACGGCGCAGTTTCATGGTGATGAGGCCCTCAGCCGCCAACACCTTAATAGCCTCCCGCATGGGGGTGCGGCTAATCCCAAATTCTTTGGCAAGGCTTTGTTCGTCTATCCAAGCGCCGGGGGCTAGGTCATGAGCAAAAATACGGCTGCGTAGCTGATCTGCCACCTCTTCATACAGCGGCCTAGTTGAAAGTAATTTGCTCATTATTTATATAAGTCATTGTTTATAAATTATTTAAAAATAATAAATCCATTTATGAATTCATAATTATGTATCCAATTCTATGGACAAAACCATAAAAGTCAAGCAAAATAGCAGAAATATCAATG
>JBDLUB010000121.1:0-4503 GCA_039805525.1 Pseudomonadota bacterium
TGCAAAGCAGAAAAAAGATTTTCAACGCTTAGGAGTTCTTGGCGAGTGGGATGAGCCCTATCTCACCATGGATTTTCAAAATGAGGCCGATGAAATTCGAGCACTTGGTGAGATCTGGAAAAAGGGTTATGTCTTTCGTGGATTAAAACCAGTGAACTGGTGCTTTGATTGCGGTTCCGCCCTAGCCGAAGCGGAAGTGGAATATCAAGATAAAACCGATCCCGCGGTTGATGTTGGTTTTGCCTTTGATTCCAATCAGACTACAAAACTTGTCAATGCATTCGGTCTCAAAGAACTGCCCAATAAACCCGGTATGGCAGTGATTTGGACCACAACCCCATGGACCTTGCCAGCGAATCAAGCCTTAAACGTCCACCCCGATCTTGAGTACGCATTGGTCGAAACCGATCAGCGCTTGCTATTGTTAGCCAAAGATCGCGTTAAGGACTGTTTAGAGCAATATGGTCTAGAGGGAAAGATTTTGGCAAGTTGTAAAGGTAAAGCACTTGAGGATATTTCCTTTTGGCATCCGTTAGCGAATTTAGACTCCGGATACAAACGCCTAGCACCAATTTACTGCGCTGATTACGTCACACTCGATACTGGTACGGGCCTAGTACATTGCGCCCCAGCTTATGGTGAAGATGACTTCAAATCCTGCAAGGCTCATGGTTTAGCCGATCACGACATTATCAATCCGGTCATGGGTGATGGAGTCTATGCATCCTCTCTGCCACTATTTGCTGGTCAACATATTTGGAAAGCCAACCCAAATATTGTGAAAGCGCTTGATGAGGCTGGGAGCCTTCTGAAGAATAAATCCTATACGCACTCCTACATGCATTGCTGGCGACACAAGACCCCTATTGTCTACCGCGCGACCTCCCAATGGTTTGCGAGCATGGATAAAAAACCAGCTGGTGAGAAGGCCTCATTGCGAGAAACCGCCTTAGCGGGAGTTGAGAGTACGCATTTCTATCCGGCCTGGGGCAAGCAACGCTTACACAGCATGATTGCCAACCGTCCCGATTGGACTCTTTCTCGCCAACGGCAATGGGGCGTACCTATGGCTTTCTTGGTTCATAAAGAAACGGGTGAGCCGCATCCTCGCACTCCAGAACTACTTGAGCAAATCGCTCAGTTGGTTGAAAAAAATGGTATTGAGGCTTGGCAGAATTTAACCGTTGAAAGCTTGATTGGCGATGAAGCGAGTTCTTATGAGAAAAATCGTGACACGCTTGATGTGTGGTTTGACTCAGGCACAACCCATTGGCATGTGATGCGCGGCTCACATCGCAACGTACTGTATCGCCAGGAATCCGAGGGCGCAGAAGGTCGTTGGGCTGATCTTTATTTAGAGGGTTCTGATCAACATCGCGGTTGGTTTCACTCATCGCTCTTAACGGGCGCCATGCTTGATGGCAAACCCCCATATCGTGCCCTCTTAACCCATGGCTTTACGGTAGACGGTCAAGGTCGCAAGATGAGCAAGTCGGTTGGCAATGTGATTGCGCCTCAAGAGGTAGCCGACAAACTGGGTGCTGAAATTATTCGCTTGTGGGTTGCTTCGACTGACTACTCTGGAGAGATGTCAATCTCGGATGAGATTTTGAAACGGGTTGTTGAAAGCTATCGACGCATTCGTAATACCCTACGCTTTCTCTTGGCGAACCTCGCAGATTTTGATCCACAAACAAATCAGCTACCCACCTCCGATTGGCTAGAGATTGATCGCTATAGCGTTGCACTAGCAACCGACTTACAAAATACGATTGAGGCACACTACCGTGATTATGAATTTCATCCAGCGGTCTCAAAAATATTGGCATTTTGTTCTGAAGACTTAGGCGGCTTCTATTTAGATATTCTCAAAGATCGTCTCTACACCATGCCCGCAAATTCTGTGGGTCGACGCTCTGCTCAAAACGCGTTATTTCATATTAGCCAACATTTACTCAAATGGCTATCGCCCTTCCTCAGCTTTACCGCTGAGGAGGCTTGGAAATGCTACCCACACTTTGCCAAGTCCAAAGATAGCGCATCGATCTTCACCGAAGAATTTGGATCCTTTCCTGAAATCAAGGGCGCCCAATCCTTACTGACTAAATGGCAACGCATTCGCGAGATTCGCTCTGACATTACAAAAGCTATCGAACTCGAACGTGAAGCCGGGAAGATTGGGTCCTCCTTACAAGCTGAGTTACTGATCCAAGTAAACGCGACTGATTTTGAGCTACTGCAATCAATTGCTCCGGATCTACGCTTTGTGACGATTACCTCTCAATCTGAAATTGCGCTATCGGCCGATGGCAATACTCAGATCACAGTGAAGCCAAGCGCCTATCAAAAATGCGCGCGTTGCTGGCATCACACAGCCGACACCGGATCCCATTCAAACCATCCCGATCTCTGCGGGCGCTGCATTAGTAATCTTGATGGCGCTGGCGAACTTCGTCAGTTTGCATAAATATGGTCAAGGCATCTTACCAAGAGGGCTCAAGCAAATGGTATTTACTGCTAGCCCTTGGAGTATTGATTGCCGATCAAGTCACCAAGTGGTGGGCTCAAATGAGTCTGCCGATGGCTCAGGCGATTCAAGTTACTGATTTTCTGAATTGGTTCTTGATTTACAACCCAGGTGCAGCCTTCTCCTTTTTGTCTCAGGCAGGTGGTTGGCAACGCTGGTTTTTTACCGTAATTGGGATTGTTGCTGCCATTGTGATTATTTGGCTTTTACAAAAAAATACGCAAGATCGCCCTTTTTGTCTTGCCCTTTCCTTAATCCTTGGTGGGGCCATCGGGAATGTCATCGATCGCTTGCTTTATGGCGCTGTGGTTGACTTTATTGATGTGCACTATGACGGTTGGCACTGGCCAGCCTTCAATATTGCCGATAGTGCTATCTCAATTGGTGCTACATTAATCGTTATTAACGAAATACGACGGGCCATTAAAGACCGCCCCTAGAGTCAAATCGATTTGGAACCCGCGCATGGCCTCGTTAGCAAACAAAAAAATTGTTTTAGGAATCTCCGGCGGAATTGCAGCCTATAAATCCGCTGAATTGGTCCGCGCCCTGATTCAAGAGGGAGCCGAGGTTCAAGTGGTCATGTCAGAATCTGCCAAGCAATTCATTACTCCTGTCACCATGCAAGCACTCAGCGGTAAACCGGTCTTTAGTAGTCAATGGGATCCGCGGATTAGTAATAATATGGCGCACATTGAGCTATCCCGTAAGGCCGATGCAATTTTGATTGCCCCTGCTAGCGCCGATCTCATGGCAAAACTATCGCTTGGTTTGGCGGATGATTTACTAACGACGATGTGCCTAGCGCGTGATTGCCCTCTTTTGATTGCGCCTGCCATGAATCTGCAAATGTGGGCCCACCCTGCTACCCAGCGTAGCCTCCAGCGACTTCAAAACGATGGTGTTGTAGTTCTTGGTCCCGGTAGCGGTGACCAAGCATGTGGTGAAGTTGGTATGGGTCGGATGCTGGAGCCCTCTGAGCTATGCGAGCAACTAGTTGCATTTTTTCAGCCGCAGGTTTTAAGTGGGAAGCGGGTACTTATTACAGCCGGTCCAACATTTGAGGCTATCGACCCAGTTCGAGGCATTACCAACCTTAGTTCCGGCAAAATGGGGTTTGCAATTGCTCAAGCCGCTGTTGAAGCGGGCGCAGAAGTTCATTTGATTGCTGGGCCTTGTGATTTGTCTACTCCTTTGCAGGGCACCGGTAGGATTAAGCGGACGAATGTGATCACTGGTGAAGAGATGCATCGCGCCACGCTCGCCTCAGCAGATTGTGATGTATTTTTTGCGGTCGCTGCTGTCGCCGACTGGACGATCGCTAATCGCGCTCCACAGAAGATTAAGCGCCAAGAGCAGTCTGGACTTGACTTAGAGTTTCGTTCGAATCCCGATATCTTGCTCGATATGGCTAAATTGGCTAAGCGCAAATCAAAGCCATACTGCGTTGGCTTTGCTGCTGAAACCGATCGTTTGGGCAAACACTCTAAAGAGAAGCGTATTCGCAAGGGCATCCCAATGATTGTGGGAAATATCGGCCCCACCACCTTTGGTCTCGATACCAATGAAATTCTCGTAGTGGACGACAAAGGCAGTAAAAACCTAGGACGCGCCAGCAAGCTAGAGCTCGCCAGAAAACTCATTGCAATCGTTGGCACCCACTTACCTTAAATAGGAATATCTATCGTGCAAGTTCTTCAAGTGAAAATCCTCGATGAGCGGATGCGCTCGCAAATGCCTAGCTATGGCACCCCAGGAAGCGCTGGATTAGATTTGCGCGCCTGCATTGACAACGCAATTGAACTTGCACCTGGTCAAACGGAGCTCATCCCAACAGGTCTGGCAATTTATATTGAAGATCCCCGCTACGCCGCGATGATCCTGCCGCGCTCAGGACTTGGCCATAAACATGGAATTGTGCTGGGTAACCTCGTCGGATTAATTGATTCAGATTACCAAGGTCAATTGATGGTGAG
>JBDLUB010000122.1:0-4478 GCA_039805525.1 Pseudomonadota bacterium
CATCCGCCAAATTCTCGGCGCATGCTAGGAACTAAGAAGGCGACGTTCAGAATATGGATTTGTTCTGGAAGGATTTGATCTTGGAAGCGACCCTCAAAGGTCATGATGGTGTCATACGCAATGGAGCCGCAAATAATGCTTGCCATAAAGTTCTCTATAGGGATGAAGGTTGAGTGGAGGAAGGATATGCTACACGTAAGCGATAGCCCGCGGCATTCGCGGGAAGCTGCAAGGGTATTGAAAGGTTAAACAGTTCTTTGGGCGGTGCTCCCGTCAGCAAAAACCCAGGGTGTGTGCTTTGCCAAGATTTTGGAAGCCATTCTTCGGGGTTCATCAGAATGCGAGCAATGGTTTTTTCATCGGCATCGCTAAGCGTTAGCTCCAGGTGCGGAATTGCAACTGGGACCAATAAACGATTTTGCAGTTCGATTTGCAAGATGGACTGCACCTCAACCCCACGTTTACTGTCATCCATTCCAAGATTGGCGAGCAAAAAGCGCCAGGCCGTGAAATCAATCACAGCTCTCTGATCGCAAGGCAAGACTTCGCATATCCCCCGATCAACGGCTTGTAACAACTCAAAGCTACGTAAGGCAATTGGGTTGGGGTTTCTATCTAAGCTGGGTGCAAAAAAATGCAAGATCGGGACACGCCAGAGGCTCATTGAGACTAAGAAGCCGATCATTATCAATAGGCTAATGGTCATCAACGGTTTGCGTAGATGAAACCCCCCGCGTTTTGTCATGGGAGCGCTAACAATTGAGCGATTGGGCATTGAGATATCCTCAATCGAACGCAGGTTCGGAACCCGATGTTGCTTAGAGATCGGCTTTTGGCCATGTAAGCAAACCCAGCCCTCAGAGGATTTCCAGATTGATAGCGGAATATGGCTCTTATAGCAATCGATAACCTCTTGCGCTTGGCGCTCTAGGATGCCCGATAAGATTAATTGACCACCATCCTTTACGCGTGCGATGAGAGCCGGCGCTAAAACTTGCAAGGGGTTCGCCAAAATATTGGCAATCACGACATCAAAGGTTTGAGAACTAATGGCGGCTTCGATATTGTCAGGTAACTGAAACTCAATAGAGGTTTCGTTTTGTTGCGCATTCGCACGGGCCGATTCAACAGCCTGTGGGTCAATATCCGTTCCAAACACAGTTTGAAAACCCAGTTTTTTGGCAGCAATTGCCAAGATGCCAGAGCCACAGCCATAATCCAGCACACTTTGACTTTTGCAAACAGGGTTCCTGCTGTATTGCTCAAGCCATTCAAGGCATAGACGAGTAGTAGGGTGACTGCCAGTCCCGAATGCAAGACCGGGATCGACTGCCAAACAAATTGCCTCTGGTGTAGATGGTTTTTGGTGCCACGACAGCACAATCCAAATTCGCTCACCAATCGCAATCGGATCGAATTGATTTTGTGTCATCGACACCCAATCTTGGTCAGCCACAATTGATTCGGTGGGTGTTTGAACCGCAAATCCAGCCTCTAGAAGAATGCTGGCTAATTCTTCCTTGTTGGTTTCGAAACTTTGATCAAAAAGCGCTTTAACAACGGATAAGTCCCAAGCTTGTACCTCGGGCGCTAGTCCTGGCTCACCATACAGGGGATTTTCATCGTAGCCCCCCGCTGTAGCGTCTTCGACCGAAACCGAGAGCGCCCCAAGTTCCATGAGCGCATCGCCCAAAGGTTCAGCAATTTCAGCAACGACCGTAAATTGGAACTCGCGGTACGACATTGACTCAGGAGGGGCTACTTTTCGCCACGAGTCGCGGATTGCTCCTCAAGGCGCTGTTCGAGGTAATGAATGCTCGTGCCACCCTCCACAAATTTGGAGTCGAGCATCAGCTCGCGATGCAGTGGCACGTTAGTGAGAATGCCATCGATGACCATTTCAGAGAGGGCAATACGCATGCGACGAATTGCTTGTTCGCGCGTGGCTCCATAGGCGATTAATTTACCAATCATCGAATCATAGTTGGGAGGTACTAAATACCCGCTATAGGCATGTGAGTCGACGCGAATGCCTGGACCGCCAGGCATATGCCATGACTGAATTCGACCTGGGCTGGGCGTGAATTTAAAAGGATCTTCCGCATTTAAGCGACATTCAATCGCATGGCCCTTAAAGACGATATCGCGTTGCCGAAAACCTAGTTTCTGACCGGCTGCAATCTTAATTTGCTCTTGAACAATATCAATCCCAGTGATCATCTCAGTTACTGGGTGCTCCACTTGCACGCGGGTGTTCATCTCAATGAAAAAGAACTCACCCTTTTCGTAAAGAAATTCAAAGGTACCGGCACCGCGATAACCTATTTTCTTGCAGGCATCGGCACAGCGCTCTCCAATTTTGGCAATCAGTTTGCGATCAATGCCTGGAGCCGGCGCCTCTTCAATCACTTTCTGGTGGCGCCGCTGCATCGAGCAGTCTCGCTCACCCAACCAAACCGCATTCCCATGGGTATCGGCTAAGACTTGAATTTCCACGTGCCTTGGGCGCTCTAAAAACTTCTCCATATAGACTTCGGGATTGCCAAAGGCGCGCCCCGCTTCCTCACGGGTCATGTTCACTGCACTAATCAGGGCTGCTTCGGTGTGAACCACACGCATACCGCGCCCTCCGCCACCACCTGCAGCTTTGATGATGACCGGGTAGCCTACACGCTTGGCGGTCGCCAGAATTTCTTTTGGATTATCAGTGGGTAATGCACCGGCTGATCCGGGTACGCAGGGAACCCCTGCCTTAATCATGGCATTTTTTGCTGAAACCTTATCGCCCATTAATCGGATTGACTCGGGTCTTGGGCCAATAAACGCAAATCCAGACTTTTCAACCCGCTCAGCAAAATCTGCATTCTCTGAGAGAAATCCATAGCCAGGATGGATGGCTTCGGCATCGGTGACTTCAGCCGCTGAAATAATCGCTGGCATGTTCAGATAGCTTTGTGTCGAGGGTGCCGGCCCGATGCAAACCGCCTCATCGGCGAGTTTTACGTATTTAGCGTCTTTATCAGCGGTGGAGTACACCACTACGGTTTTAATTCCGAGTTCTCGGCAGGCTCGCTGAATTCGCAGAGCGATTTCGCCACGATTGGCGATCAGTATTTTGTCAAACATGGCGATTAGGCGATGATGAACAGCGGTTGGTCAAATTCAACGCCTTGACCGTTTTCGCACAAGATTTGTTTGATTACCCCTGCTTTTTCAGATTCAATTTCATTGAGAAGCTTCATGGCTTCAATAATGCATAAGGTTTGACCAACAGTTACGGTATCGCCCACATTCACGAAAGCAGGTGCCTCAGGGTTGGGGGAGCGATAAAAGGTTCCCACCATTGGGGACTTCTGTACGAACCCCTCTGGTGCGGCATTTACTTGCGGGGTAGCAACAACCGAGGCAGCTGGAATTTCGGGTTGGATCGGCGCTGGTATGACCATGGTATTCATGGACATCGCTGCGGGAGCGGTTGCAACGGAGCCAGAATGCCGCGCATTCACAATCTTCACTTTATCTTCCCCTTCGCTCACCTCTAGTTCGGAGATTCCAGATTCAGAGACTAAGTCGATTAGGGTTTTGAGTTTTCGTAAGTCCATGCCAAACCTCGTTGTAATGATTTTTAATGAGAAGCCAGTTTGTTCTGAATTGCTGCCAATGCTAGTTCATAACCTTGGGCGCCTAGACCACAAATCACCCCCATCGCCAAATCAGAAAAATAAGAGTGTTTGCGAAATTCTTCACGCTGGTGAATATTCGAGAGATGTACCTCAATGAACGGGATCGCCACACCGGCTAGGGCATCCCGTAGAGCAACGCTGGTGTGCGTAAAGCCACCTGGATTGATGATGATGAAACCAATCCCATCCTTTTTAGCCTTCTGAACTCGATCAATCAGTTCGCCCTCATGATTGCTTTGAAAGCTTTCAAGCGAAATTCCTGCATTTTTAGCAAGCTCGGCCATCCGCTTCGTAATATCTTCAAGGGTTGTTTTGCCATAAACTTCGGGCTCTCTCGTCCCCAGAAGGTTTAAATTGGGGCCATTAAGTAGCAAAACCGAGGAATTTGGATGATTAGTAGGCATAGATCGCTACAGTTATTGAAAAATATCGATTACTTTGACGGTAAATCAAGAAAATTAACGTAAGAAGCAGTATACCTCCAAGGGCTTGGAATACCTAGAAATTGACTGTTTTTTTAAGAATTGAACGAAGAATGGCTGTCTAAGCCATTTTCAATATTGGTCTAAAAGTAGCTAATTTTAATTAAATTGCGTCTTTAATGAGCTTTCTAAGCTCATCTTCGTTGATCTTGCCTAACTTTCTCCCCGTGATATCCCCTTTGGCGTTGATCACCACCGTGAAGGGTAGGGCTCCCGATGGGTTTCCTAGCATTTTGTTGATGTCGTTGCCACCAAGTCCACCTAAAACGATGGGGTAAGAAATAATGGTAGTTTCAATAAATTGACGAATATT
>JBDLUB010000123.1:0-4477 GCA_039805525.1 Pseudomonadota bacterium
AAAGCAAATGCCGCTCAAGATACTGCGCAGGCCGGAGAGTTGTTGATTTGGGGATTACGCTTAACCTTTTTGCTGGCAGCGCCCTGCGCGATCGCCTTGTTTATATTTGGCGCCCCAATCTCAGCCGTTTTGTACCACTATGGGCAATTTAATGCCATGGATGTAGAAATGACCCGGCAAGCACTGGCTGCCTATGGTGTAGGTCTCATTGGTCTCATTTTGGTCAAGATCTTGGCGCCGGGGTTTTACTCACGTCAGGATATTCGCACACCCGTCAAAATTGCATTGGTGGTCTTAGCATTTACACAGCTCGCCAATATCGGGCTCGTGCCACTTTTTGCCCATGCTGGTCTTGCTCTATCCGTTGGTCTTGGGGCGTGTTTAAACGCAGCCTTGTTGTGGCTTGGACTTCGTCGACGTGGGGCCCTTCCAAGCGCCGTTGGCTGGTTGAAATATTTCGGTCAACTGATTTTTGGCTTATTACCACTGAGTATGGTGCTTTTCTATGGTGCACAGGCACACGATTGGCTTGCTTTACAAGTCAACCCCATAATTCGTATTGGTCTCCTTGGTCTTTGGTTGGGTGCAGCAGCAATCATTTACTTTGCCAGCCTTTGGATTGTCGGTTTGCGCTGGCAAAATTTTCTGCGTCATGCAAAATAGGAAATATGCCAACTCAACAACTTGACTACTTTGCCACCTTGGTTGCTGAGGACGAGCATTTTCCTCTGACGGAGGCGTGTATCGCTGTAGCTCAGCATGCATTTCCTGATTTAGATGTCCAGCATACCCTCGATGAAATTGATCAGCTGGGTGATCGGCTCAAAAAACGAATTTCCGCGGACGCTTCTGCGGTGCAGCGACTCCAACAGCTCAAGCATTTCTTTTATACCGAACTTGGATTTGGGCCCAATCCCAATGATTTTTATGCTCCCGAGAACTCCTATCTGCATCACGTTTTACAAAGTCGTCGGGGCATTCCAATTTCCTTAGCAATCTTAATGATGGAGCTTGGCAATCAGATTGGATTAAAAATCCGTGGGGTGTCATTTCCCAATCACTTTATGCTGCGCGTATCCTTGCCCCAAGGCGAGATCATTATGGATCCACTGACTGGCGCATCCCTATCGAAGCACGAACTTCAAGAGATGCTAGATCCGTATTTAGAGGCACGGGGATATGTTGGTGAGTTACAGCTACCGCTCAATGTATTTTTACGAGTTTCCAGTTGCCGCGAGATCGTCTCGCGCTTTTTGCGTAACCTTAAACTCATTTACACCGAACATGAGCGTTGGGAGCGCTTATTGGGAGTTCAACAGCGGCTTGTGATCCTCTTGCCTGATGCCATGGAAGAAATTCGGGATCGCGGCTTAATCTATGCGCAATTGGAGTATTTGCGCCCTGCCATCGACGATATGCAGCAATACCTCACCGAAGTTCCCAACGCTACAGATGCCGATGAGATACGGGAGCATATTGCCACGCTTGAGCATCAAGTGCGTCAACATTAATTTCAATAGAGCGGATGCCGGCCAAGGTTTTATCGATTGTGGGCCCTACCGGGGTCGGCAAAAGTAATTTAGCGCTTGAGTTAGCCAGGCAATGCCGCCAACAGCATCAGAATATCGAGATCATCAGCATGGACTCCGCCCTGGTTTATCGGGGAATGGATATCGGGACGGCAAAGCCCACTGCTGCTGAACAAGCTGAGGTTGCACATCATCTGATTGATATTCGTGATCCGAGCGAGAGTTATTCAGCGGCACATTTTGCTAGCGATGCAAAACAATTAATTGAAGAGATCCAGACACGAGGACATATTCCACTGATTGTGGGTGGAACCATGCTGTACTGGCGAGCCTGGGTCTATGGGTTCTCCAAATTACCCCCCGCAGATCCACATACCCGCAAGCACCTCGATGAGGAGGCTGCCTTGCTAGGTTGGCCCGGCATGCATGCCAAGCTTGCTCAAATTGACCCAGTTACTGCCAGTCGACTACAGCCTAACGATAGTCAGCGAATTCAGCGAGCGCTCGAGGTCTATGCATTAACAGGCCAACCCTTATCCCAGTTATTTGAAGAGTCGCCAAGTGGTACTGGCCGCAACTCGGAGCATCCCGAATACGATGTTGAGGTAATTTCTCTAGAGCCTAGCAACCGTCAATCTCTGCATGCCCGTCTTGAAGAACGTTTTGATCAAATGCTGGAAAATAATTTCGTCGACGAGGTGCGCACTTTATTTGAGCGCGGCGACTTGCATACCAATTTGCCAGCGATTCGCTCGGTGGGCTATCGCCAGGTGTGGGAATACTTAGAGGGCAAGGTAGATTACTCGACGATGAAACAAAAAGCATACGCTGCCACACGGCAGCTTAGTAAACGTCAGGTGACTTGGCTAAGGGCCATGCAGCGGCATACGTTTGACCCATTGAATCCAGCAGAACTTCAAGCCGCAAAATCAATGGCGATGGCCACTCTCCAAAGATCCTTTAAATAAGAATCGTTTGTGGTGCTCCTGGTGGACGCTGGGTGATCTCGCCTAACAACCACGCATTCAAGCCTTGCTGTTCAATACTAGCAATCACGGCTTTCGCTTCTTGCTGATCAACAACAACCACCATTCCAATACCGCAATTGAAGACACGCACCATCTCTGCATCAGCAACGCCGCCTTTCATTTGCAACCAGCGAAACAGTGGGGGCATCGTCCATGAATCACGACGCAGCACCGCCTGGGTATTCTCTGGCAGTACGCGCGGGATGTTATCCACTAAACCGCCACCTGTAATATGCGCCAATCCCTTTAAGGGATGATGCGACATCACATTTAAAAGTTGCTTGACGTAGATTTGAGTGGGCGCCATGACCCAATCTTGCAAGGTCTTGCCTTCAATTTGGTCGCTCGGTTTTGCCCCAGCTCGCTCAATGATCTTTCGAATTAAGGAATAGCCATTCGAATGCGCACCACTAGATGCAATTCCAATAATTGCGTCACCCGGCCGAATACCAGAGCCATCAATAATTTTGGATTTCTCAACCACGCCAACCGCAAAGCCTGCCAAATCGTATTCACCCGGCGGATACATGCCTGGCATCTCAGCAGTTTCACCCCCAATTAAGGCGCAGCCGGCCAACTCACAACCCTTGGCGATTCCAGCGATTACGGTGCTTGCTGTATCGACCGATAACTTACCGCATGCGAAGTAATCCAGAAAAAAAAGGGATTCAGCGCCTTGGACCAAAATGTCATTGACGCTCATTGCCACCAAATCCTGACCAATCGTCTCATGAGCATTCCACTCAAAAGCGAGCTTTAGTTTGGTACCAACCCCATCGGTACCAGATACCAAAATGGGCTCTTTGTAGCGTTTGGGCACCTCAAATAAAGCCCCAAATCCTCCAATTCCCGCCAAAACACCATCGCGCATGGTCTTTTTTGCCAGCGGTTTAATGCGATCAACCAGGGCATCCCCAGCGTCAATATCGACACCCGCGTCGCGGTAAGACAAGCCAGGGGTTTTTGATGGATTGTTCATAAATGGGTCTTCAAAAAAGGGTAAATCCTGCAGATCAGTCATTTACATCGTTAGAATCTCTGAATTCTAGAGTATGAAGGCCTATGGCTGAAATTTTTACCCCTTTTCTATTTGCATTTATTTTGGCTTACATTCTGAGGCCCTTGGTTCTGCGTCTTCAGAATCTAGGCCTTGGCAAAACCCTTGCCAGCGGCATCGGCATGCTTTTTGGGCTTGGCGTTTTCCTGATCATCCTATTACTACTGATCAATTTACTGCGCTATGAAATCCCCCTCATTAAGGCACAGCTACCCATTTGGCTTCAAAGCCTACAAACGTGGCTGGGGCCCAAATTACTAAGCCTGAATATTGAGATCGATTGGCTTGCTTTGCGGGATGCGATTACTCAAAAATTGACCGCTCATTTTTCTGCAAACGCCAACCAAATATTAAGTACGAGTTTTGAAACCATCTTAGCTTCTGGTAGCTCGGTACTTGGCGGGCTCGTCAATATTGTCCTTATTCTCTTCGTTCTTTTTTATCTGCTGATTGATTGGAAGCACTTCTTTGAATTACTCAAGCAACTGCTTCCCATTCGCTATCAAGACACCGCAGTCAGGCTAGCACTAGAAACCGACTTGTTGCTATCGCAATACCTACGCGGGCAAATGCTCGTAATTTTGATCATGGCAGTTTTCTATAGCGCTGGATTAAGTTTGACAGGTATGCATGGGGCGCTCGGTCTTGGTGTATTTACCGCTTTGGTGATTGTGATTCCTTATATTGGAATTGCACTGGGTCTGATTCTGGCGGTCCTATCGGTCATTTTGCAATTTGGGCTTGGGCCTGAACTCGTGATTGTGTTGGTTGTGTTTGGGATCGGCCAAGTACTCGAGGGGTTTTTCCTAACCCCCCGTTTAGTGGGTGAACGAATTGGGCTACACCCAGTGGCGGTTTTATTT
>JBDLUB010000124.1:0-4469 GCA_039805525.1 Pseudomonadota bacterium
CTTTCACCATCTCATCACCAGCTCCAGGCGCAATCGCGCCTTGCGCTTCAAGTCGGTCTGCATATAACTTTCGCGTTCCAGGATGCTTCGCAATAATGCTGTACATCAGGGGCTGGGTCATCGCTGGCGTATCTTGCTCGTTGTGACCTAATTTACGGAAGCAAACGATATCGACAGCAACATCTTTTTTAAACTGAGTTCTAAACTCAAGTGCAAGTTGAGTCGCTAACACCACCGCTTCCGGATCATCACCATTGACATGCAATACTGGTGCGTCAATCGTTTTCATGATGTCGGTGCAATATAGGCTTGAACGCAGATCACGCGGGTCGGAGGTTGTAAAACCAATTTGGTTATTAATTACGATATGCACCGTTCCACCCGTGGAATAACCGCGCACTTCTGATAGAGCTAAGGTCTCTTGCATTACACCTTGACCTGCAATCGCAGCGTCGCCATGAACCAGGACCGGCAAAACTTGACTGCCGGAGAGATCATTGCGGCGCTCCATCCGTGCACGGGCTGAACCCTCTACCACAGGGTTCACGATTTCCAAGTGGGATGGATTAAAGGCGAGCGATAGATGCACTGGACCACCAGGGGTCGAGATATCACTCGAGAATCCTTGGTGATACTTCACATCACCTGCTGGCAAATCCTCCGGGGCTGTGTGATCGAATTCAGCGAAAAGATCTTTGGGGGATTTACCCAAAACGTTCACCAGCACATTTAAGCGGCCACGATGGGCCATGCCAATCACAATCTCTTGCACACCGCGCTTACCTGCCCCTTGAATCAACTCATCCATGGAGGGAATAAAACTGTCACCACCCTCGAGTGAGAAACGCTTTTGACCCACATACTTTGCTTGTAGGTAACGCTCCAGCCCCTCGGCGGCGGTCAAGCGATCCAAAATCTGACGACGTTGCTCATTGGTAAACTTCGGCGTTGAGCGGATCGACTCCAATTTCTCTTGCCACCATTTTTTGATCTTTTGATCCGCGATGTACATAAACTCAGCACCCAAGGTGCCGCAGTAGGTCTCACGCAAGGCTTGCAGCAAATCGCGCAAGGTCATTTGGTTTTTACCAAAGAAGGTATTGCTAGTATTGAAGACGATATCCATATCGCCATCGGTAAATCCATAGAATGATGGATTGAGTTCCGGAATATCGGGGCGCTCGGTGCGCTTTAGGGGATCTAAGTTTGCCCAACGATTACCAACGTTACGATATGCAGCAATGAGCTGCTGAACCGCCACGCGTTTACGACCCATTTCGGAATCGGCTGAATCCTGAATGGTTTTGATGGGACCCTGCTTAGCGCGTTCAGCAAATGAGGCCACGATTGGAGCGTGCGCAATATCGCGTCCATTTGAACCATCAACAGCAGGAACTTGAACGACATTATCAAAATAATCGCGCCAATGCTGCGCAACGGAAGTGGGGTCTAATAAATACGACTCGTAGAGCTCTTCTACGTAGGGGGCATTACCCCCAAAGAGGTATGAGGAACCCCTATAGGACTGCATCATGATGCTCACCTTTCATCGGGTAACCCGAAAAAAACTGTGGTTTTAACCATCCGCGACACGGCTTAACCGATTAGCAGAACGCAAAGCAAATGCCTTATGTTCCATAAGGATAGCATGGCTTAAGGGAAAAAACACCCCAAGATCAATGAATTAGTGAAAGCCCTAGGGGATTACTCACCGGGTAACTAACCTATCCCTACCCGGTTATAGGAAATTTCCTACCCACATTTCATCCCTGCCTGACAGATCTCTATCAAATTGATTTTTATGCTCTTTCTATCCCAATTTACAAAAGGAGAAAGCATGAAACCCATTAATCTAAATCAGCCCTACTTGAGCACTCGACAGAGTGCCAAGGTTCTGCAGGTCTCGTTAGGAACCGTTCAAAAAATGGTGGAGCTCGGTGAATTAACAGCCTGGAAAACTCGGGGTGGGCACCGCCGTATCCTCACAAGCTCACTCAATCAGCAGCTACGTCGCCGCAAAGTGGGCATGCAGCAACGCGCCAAACATCATCAACATATCGCCCTGGGGGTCTTTAAGCGCCAAGAGAATCTTGATGAGATGCAAAAAGCAATTCAAAAGTGGGTCCTACCTTTTGAATTAATCCATTCTCTTGATAGTCTTGAAGGTCTCATGCAGGCCGTGACGCATTATCCCGATGTGATTTATTTGGATTCATTAATCCCGCCAATCGAACAATTGCATCTAATTCATTATCTGAGTAAGAATATCCAGACACGTCGCATTCCCCTATTGGTGGATGAAGCGTTTGTGCAACTTCACCCTGGCGTGTTGGAAATGGCTAAAGAGAATGGAGTTCATTTAAAACCGCAGTCTAGCGATACGGAAGCACTCACCCAAGAGCTCAATGCATTACCTGAAAAGACGAATGTCATTACTTATAGTGTAAGTGCCGATAAACAACCCTATCAACAGTTGGAGAAATTATTTATAGAAGCAGTTAATACCATGATTGAGTAAAGAAAAAAGCCAGTTCAATGAACTGGCTTTTTAGTACAAATGGACGGATTACTTAATCGTAAATTTACTTCGGTCCTTCCCCGCAATCCATTTAGGGGCCTTACCGCGTCCGGTCCAAGTCTCCCCGGTTGCAGGATTTTTATACTTGGGGGCAACCTTACCGCGCTTCTTACCTATCCGCTTTTTAGAGGCCGCTTTTTTGGCTGGACGACCACGCTTACCGGCACCCGCAGCCTTACGACCAAATAAGTCGCTCGCGGTTAAGCCAAATTCATTAATGATCTTTTTGGCCTTTGCAATTCCTTCAGACTTTTCACGCTGCATCAAGGCCTGAATCTGGCTGTCCAATTTCTCACGCTGCGCAAGCAACTCTTTATAAGATGACATATTAAGTATTTCCCTTGAATATTAGGATAAAAATGGGGGAGTAATAAATCAAAAATTTAGAAGGAATAAATCGTTTATTGATTAATCTTTTTTTAATTATTCATTATTACTATGAAATAATTATATCTGAATCAAGAATGAATTCTTGCGGGATTATTCACCCTATAGGGAATAATAAATTGATGATTTAAATGAATTATTTATTATATAAATCAGTTACTTATGATTATTAAGTAATAAAATATATAATAATTTATTGAATAATTAAATTAACTGATTTAGTTTAGTTAGCTTGATTTTTAGCTCGGCGCAGCATAAAACTGCCAGTTGATTTAGCGGTCAATTGGCCGGCTTCATTAAATATACTGCCCTCACAGTAATTGACGGTACTGCCAACTTTTAAGACTTTGCCTTCCGCAATTAGTAGGCCTTTAGAGGGTCTTAAGAAACTAGTGGTCATATCAATCGTGATGACCCCGAGGATATGTTCATGCGAGCTGCGCGCAGCCGCAGCCATCGCAAAATCCAAAATGGACATCACCACCCCGCCATGCGCCACATGAAAACTATTTAATAGCTCGGGTCGGAGGTTTAAACGAATCCGGGAGTGACCATCTTTGGCAAACTCGGGCTCGACGCCCAAAACATCCAAGAATGGGATAGTTAAACCAAAATAATCCTGACTCATTATTTAGCAAATAAACGATCAGGATGCGCCATCGCCTTAAACTCAATCGCATTCCCTGAGGGGTCTAGGAAAAACATGGTGGCCTGCTCACCAACTTCACCTTTAAACCGAATATAAGGCTCAATCACAAACTCAATACCGGCCTTTTTTAATTTATCAGCCATTGCTTCCCACTCGGGCATGGACAGCACAATACCAAAATGGCGAACGGGCACTTTTTTACCATCAACATCAGAGTGCGCATCATTTTTTGCTTCACCGTTAGCCAGGTGGGCCACGATTTGATGACCAAATAAATTGAAATCAATCCATTCATCCGAACTTCGCCCTTCGGGACAACCAAGTAAGCCGCCATAAAACGCACGAGCGTCTTGTAAGTTATCAACTGGAAAGGCTAAGTGAAATGGATGCATGGTTTTTCCTCAACGCAGATGGTCGGGGCGAGAGGATTTGAACCTCCGACCACTTGCACCCCATGCAAGTACGCTACCAGGCTGCGCTACGCCCCGACGAAACGAATATTGTATCTCAGCGGCTTAAGACCTGAAGGACCTCTTGAAGCTCCTCACGCAGACGCAAGGTCGATTTGGTCTCGTCTAATCGGTTTTTTGCACCGCTGATCGTAAATCCCTCTTCGTATAACAATGTACGAATTTGACGGATCAAGACCACCTCATGATGCTGGTAATAGCGGCGATTACCTCGGCGCTTTTGCGGACGCAACTGAACAAATTCTTGCTCCCAATAGCGCAATACATGGGGCTTTACCCCGCATAGCTCCCCCACTTCGCCAATCGTGAAATACCGCTTACTTGGGATTGGGGGAAGCAGCGAAACCGTGTTCGCTTTGGAATCAAGCTCTGTTTTGGTTCTGAG
>JBDLUB010000125.1:0-4467 GCA_039805525.1 Pseudomonadota bacterium
GTTGCGAAGATTTTGGCTTAACAAGGAATTAGGGGCGTAGCTCAATTGGCAGAGCGTTGGTCTCCAAAACCAAAGGTTGGGGGTTCGATGCCCTCCGCCCCTGCCAGCATTATTTTGTAAGTGGATCTGTAAATGTCACAACAAACGATAGATAGCTCGGAGCAGAAATCAGGTTGGGTTAGCCTTGTAGCGGTTGCAATTGTGATCGCTGCGCTGGTTCTTTATTACACCCTGATTGACCAAGGCTATTGGGTTCGTCTTGGTGCGTTATTGGGCGGAATCGCTCTCGCGGTTATTTTGATGGCATTTTCAGCCGATGGGAAGCGTTTTATAGCTTATAGCAAAGACTCTTGGCTAGAGGTAAAAAAAGTAGTTTGGCCGACCCGCCAAGAATCAACCCGCATGACTCTTGTCGTATTTGGCTTTGTTCTAATCATGGCGCTTTTTTTATGGCTAATTGATAAATTGGTCGAATGGCTTGTGTTCTCAATCTTTTTAGGCTGGAAGTGAGGCAATATGGTTGATGCTGATATGGTTTCAAACCCTCAGGCAACTGGCAATATGCGCTGGTATGTAATTCATGCCTATTCTGGTATGGAAAAGAGCGTAAAGAAGGGGCTTGAAGAGCGAATCGCTCGCTCCGGAATGGCTGAAAAGTTTGGTCGTATACTGGTCCCATCAGAGGAAGTAGTAGAAGTTAAATCAGGCCAAAAGGCCGTTTCTGAGCGTCGATTTTTCCCCGGTTATGTATTAATTGAGATGGAAATGACCGACGAAACTTGGCATTTGGTCAAAAATACGCCCAAGGTTACCGGTTTCGTGGGTGGTGTTCGTAATCGCCCATCTCCAATTTCTACTGCGGAAGTTAGCAAAATCATGGACCAAATGCAGGCCGGGGTAGATAAGCCCAAGCCTAAGACTCTATTTGAGGTGGGTGAAATGGTTCGTGTCAAAGAAGGCCCATTTACCGACTTTAATGGAAATGTGGAAGAAGTGAATTATGAGAAGTCAAAACTCCGTGTTTCTGTTACAATTTTCGGTCGCGGCACTCCAGTTGAGCTTGAATTTGGCCAAGTGGAGAAGATGTAATTTATAGAAGTATCAAGTTGTTATCGAGGAGCGGATCTAGAACACGCCAATTCTGGTGAAGCGTTTACTCAACAGCGGTTAACACATATAGTTAGCGCGCTTTTTTGGAGCAAGTATGGCAAAGAAAATTATTGGCTTTATCAAGTTGCAGATTCCTGCTGGTAAAGCAAATCCATCCCCACCCGTTGGTCCTGCATTGGGTCAGCGCGGCCTCAATATTATGGAATTCTGTAAAGCGTTTAATGCTCAAACTCAGAGCATGGAACCTGGCTTGCCGATTCCAGTCGTAATTACTGCTTTCGCGGACAAGAGCTTCTCATTTGTGATGAAGACTCCCCCCGCAACTATTTTGATTAAGAAGGCAGCAAAAATTGAGAAGGGTTCGCCCCGGCCCCATACCGATAAGGTTGGCAAGATTACACGCGCACAAGCTGAAGAGATTGCCAAGTTAAAAATGCCTGACTTAACAGCTGCAGATTTAGATGCCGCTGTTCGCACTGTGGCAGGCAGCGCCCGTTCGATGGGCATTACTGTGGAAGGAGTCTAAGCATGCCTAAATTATCAAAGCGTGTGAAAGCGATTCAGTCCAAGGTAGATCGAAATAAATTTTATCCGTTGGATGATGCATTGGTGTTAGTTAAGGAATGCGCAACGGCAAAGTTTGATGAGTCAATCGATGTTGCTGTTCAGCTGGGCATTGACGCAAAGAAATCTGACCAGGTTGTTCGTGGCGCAGTTGTGTTGCCAGCAGGTACCGGTAAGCATGTTCGTGTTGCCGTGTTTGCTCAAGGTGAAAAGGCTGAGCAAGCAAAAGCTGCTGGAGCCGAAATCGTCGGCATGGAAGATTTGGCAGAACAGATCAAGGGCGGCAACATCAATTTTGATGTGCTGATTGCATCCCCAGACACGATGAAGATTGTTGGTACCCTGGGACAAGTATTGGGTCCACGAGGTTTGATGCCCAATCCAAAAGTCGGGACTGTAACCCCTGACGTGGTCACCGCCATTAAGAACGCCAAGGCTGGCCAGGTCCAGTTCCGAGTTGATAAGGCGGGAATTGTGCACGCTTCGATTGGCCGTCGTTCTTTTGAGCCAACCGCACTCAAGACCAATTTGCTAGCCTTACTTGATGCCTTAAATAAGGCTAAGCCAAGCGCATCAAAAGGGATTTATTTAAGAAAGATCGCACTGAGTAGCACGATGGGTGCTGGTGTGCGTGTCGATCAAGCTTCACTACAGGCCGCATAAGCCCGTAGTAAACAAACTTTGGGTCGAGTGCCTTGGCACTCGAACATCAAAGACCGTTGGTGAACAAAGTGTCGTTTGACGAGTTCTTAATTGTTGCGAGAGCGATAACCAACCTAGATGGCGACCCTGTAAGGATATTTCGGGCACACCCCGTGATAGACAAATCAGACGCTGGTGTGTAACCCCGATTGGAAACAGTCGGAATGAGAAGGAGTTAAACCGTGCCTTTGAATGTAGAAGACAAAAAAGCGATTGTGGCTGATGTCGGCGCTCAATTGGCTGCGGCTCAAACAGTGGTGCTTGCCGAGTATCGCGGGATTCCCGTGGGTGAGTTGACCACCTTGCGTGCCAATGCACGTTCCCAGGGTGTTTATCTTCGTGTATTGAAGAACACGCTGGCGCGTCGTGCTGCGCAAGGAACACCGTTTGAGCAACTTGGCGACTCAATGGTTGGACCTTTGATTTATGGAATCTCTGCAGATCCTGTTGCTCCGGCAAAGGTACTGCATCAGTTTTCCAAAGGCCAAGACCAATTGGTCATCAAGGCAGGCTTTTATAACGGCAAAGTACTTGATGTAAACGGTGTTAAAGAACTAGCGACAATTCCGTCACGCGAAGAATTGCTCTCGAAGTTATTGGGAGTGATGAAGGCGCCTGTATCGGCAATGGCTCGTGTTCTTGGTGCTGTGGCAGAGCAAAAAGCAAGTGGAGCGCCGGCTGCGGCTGCTGCACCGGTTGCTGAAGCTGCCGCAGAGCCAGCACCTGAGGTCAGTGCTGCACCCGAGCAAGACAACCCAACTCCTGCTGCTTAACGCGTAGGATTAACTAATAAAGTTTAGGAGCTAAAAATGGCAATTACTAAAGAAGAAATTATTGAAGCAGTTGGCAATATGTCCGTGATGGATTTGAATGACTTGGTTAAAGCGTTCGAAGAGAAGTTTGGCGTCTCTGCGGCTGCAATGGCTGTTGCAGGACCTGCTGGTGGCGGTGGTGGTGCAGCGGCTGCTGAAGAAAAGACTGAGTTCACCGTAAACCTCGTCGAGGCTGGTGCCAACAAGGTTGGTGTCATTAAAGCGGTTCGTGAGATCACCGGCCTTGGTTTGAAAGAAGCAAAAGATTTAGTTGATGGCGCACCAAAACCAATTAAAGAGGGCGTTGACAAGAAAACAGCGGAAGAGGCTAAGAAAAAGCTCGAAGACGCTGGCGCAAAAGCCGAACTCAAGTAATTTTGAGATTGCCGGAGGGCTCAAGGGCTCTCCGCGGTTTGATCCTCAGTGGTCAAACCAGATCTCATATTTACAAATGTAAGTCTGAAATCTGGTTTGCCTTCTGATACGACTGCAGAAGACAAGTTTGGTCGGGCATAACAATTTATATTGTTTTGCTGTCCGCCAGAGGCTGGTAGAGGCCAGCCGCCAAATCTTTGCTCAGTCGCTGCCATCGGAGATGAAATGAACTATAGCTTCACCGAACGCAAGCGCATCCGTAAGAGTTTTGCTAAGCGACCCAATAATCACCAGGTCCCATACCTGCTTACAACCCAGCTCGAGTCCTACGCCAAATTTTTGCAGGCTGATAAACCTGCAACTGCAAGAGCGAATGAAGGACTCCAGTCTGCATTTACGTCAATATTCCCGATCGTATCCAACAATGGATATGCGCGCATGGAATATGTTTCGTATCAATTATCGCCACCACCATTTGATGTCAAAGAGTGTCAACAGCGTGGCTTGACCTATCACTCCGCCTTGCGCGCCAAAGTTCGCTTAATCATTAATGACCGTGAAGCGCCGCACAAGGTAAAAGAGGTTAAAGAGCAAGAGGTCTACATGGGTGAAATCCCTTTGATGACCGATACCGGCTCATTTGTGATCAATGGCACCGAGCGCGTGATTGTTTCTCAGCTGCATCGTTCGCCCGGGGTTGACTTTGTGATGGCGGAAGAGTCTGCGAGCAGCGATCGCAAGACGCATTCCTGTCGTATTATCCCCGAGCGTGGCAGCTGGATTGAGCTGCTGGTCAGCAAGCGGGAAGCGATTGGTGTGCGGATTGACCAGAGCGGTAAGTTTTCCGCGCTGACGCTGCTGCGTGCGATGTCCCGCGAGCATTCCACGGATGCTCAGATCATCC
>JBDLUB010000126.1:0-4462 GCA_039805525.1 Pseudomonadota bacterium
ACCCGGCACCGCACTTCGCGGTGGCCGACGGCAAACCGCCGGCAGGGCAAGAGATGGGTTTCATTTATCTCAATCTGCGCATGGCCAGCGGACGCAGCGCAGCGGTGAAAAAAACCGTGGGCGATGAGTTGATCCAAATCACCATATTCAGCCAACCATTTATTTGCGGTTTTAGGCCCTGCCTTATGAACTCCTGGAACGTTATCCACGCTATCGCCAATAATCGCTAGGTAATCCACAATACGCTCCGGTGGCACTCCAAATTTAGCCACCACCCCCGTGCGATCTAATTTCTCATTAGTCATGGTATTAACCAGAGTTACTTTGTCATTGACCAGCTGCGCAAGGTCTTTATCGCCCGTGGAGATCACGGTTGACCAGCCCATCTCAGCAGCTTGCCGGGCCAACGTACCAATCACATCATCAGCCTCGACGCCAGAGATCATAAGAACTGGCCAGCCAAGCGCCTTTACCACCTCATGAATTGGCTCGATTTGTGCCACCAGGTCCTCAGGCATGGGGGAGCGATGTGCCTTGTACTCGGGATATAAATCCTCTCGGAAGGTCTTGCCCTTGGCATCAAATACACAGGCAATGTGATCGGCACCAATTTCTGCACGGGCGCGTCGCATCATATTGACCATGCCATAGATCGCACCCGTGGGCTCCCCTGCGCTGTTTCGTAAATCCGGCATGGCGTGGAAGGCGCGGTAGAGGTAGCTTGAGCCGTCGACAAGGAGTAATTGGTGTGCTGACATGCCTCAATCGTACAATTTAGTTAATGGGGTCCGGAAAACCCCTGATTTTGCTGGATCGGCGCAATGGTGGGGCAAATCCTAGTTTCTTAGGATAATAGGAAGCATTCTCTCTTAATAAAAATGACGATAACCCTCAATCTACCTACTAAAACCGGACCGCTGATAAGGCGCTATGCATTCGTCGCATGTTCTGCCGCACTCTTATCGTATGGCGTATTTGCGCAATCATCAGGCACACAAGCCCTAAGTAAAGAAGATTTGAATCAAATCAATAATCAGCCATTAGCTCCATCATCTAGAAATCCTGCGGGTCTTGGTGTGAAGGAAGAACGCAAACCCAGCTTTGAATATACCGATCCCTCTGGTACTCAAATCCGCGAATACCGTGACAGTAATTTACCCACTGAGATTGAAATCAAGTCTACTTTCGGTACCTATGAGATGTCTCCACCCCAAACCGTATTTCCAGCGGGTGGGATGTCATCGGATAATTTGATTAGCGTTCCGAGTATTCGGATTCCGATAAAGTAATCCGACTCATGGCGGTCTATACCTCCCTCACTCTTGATGAGATCGCTCCTCGGATTGCGAACGATTTTGGGATTGGTAATGCGATCGAACTCAAAGGTATTCATGGCGGGATTGAGAACTCTAATTTCTTTCTCGATTGCCAAACATCCAAAGTCAGTCACTACGTTCTAACCATCTTTGAACGGTTGAGCGCTACGCAACTGCCCTATTACTTGGAGCTAATGCTTCATCTTGCCAATCAAGGCATCTCAGTTCCCAAGCCGATTACCAATCGTGCTGGACAGTTATGGTTTGAGATTAAAGGTAAACCGGCGGCGATTGTTACCAAACTCTCCGGTCAATCAGAGCTCACCCCGAAAGCAGAGCATTGCGATGCCGTAGGTAAAGAGCTAGCCAAGATGCATTTAGCTGGACAATCGTTTGCGCTATCCCAACCCAATTTACGCAGCCTCCCCTGGTGGCACGAGACCGTTCCTGTCATCGTGCCACACCTCAATGCTTCTCAAAAAGAATTACTACTCTCAGAGATGCAATTTCAGGAAGCGTTTTTTCAGTCGGCGGTATACCAGTCTCTTCCTGAGGGTCCTTGCCATTGCGATTTGTTTCGTGACAATGTTCTTTTTACGCACCATCACGGTCAAGAATCCTTGGGTGGCTTTTTTGACTTCTACTTTGCAGGTAATGACAAATGGCTATTTGATTTAGCCGTCACTGCTAATGATTGGTGTTTAGAAGAGCCCTTTACCGATGGCTTGGGCGCTCTTAATCGCGAGCGCTTGCACGCCCTTCTCGCTGCGTACATCAATGTTCGCCCACTCACCGATGGTGAAGAAGCATCGTGGAGCGCAATGTTGCGCGCAGCCGCTCTGCGGTTTTGGATCTCGCGGCTTTGGGATTTTTACCTACCCCGTAATGCACAGATGCTCACCCCGCACGATCCAACCCATTTTGAACGCATCCTTCGCAACCGCCGTCACACAAGTTAAGGTAAGCTAAGTGCCTATGAATCTCAATCCCGTTGCAACCAATGAGGGCTATGTATGGGTCCGCCAGGGGGTTTGGCTCTTTAAACAAAATCCGCTCGGCTTCTTAATGCTGGTCTTCATGTACGTCTTTTTGGCTCAGCTAGCCATCATGATCCCATTAGCTGGTGTGTTCGCCGTCCTTATTTTGACCCCTGCCTTATCGGTGGGCTTTATGACCGCATGTCGCCAAACGATTCAAAAAGAACGGATTTTGCCAACCGTCTATCTAGCAGCGTTTCGCTCGAATAACCCTGAGGTTAAAAAACGGATTCTCCAACTGGGTTTGGTTTATACCCTGATGATCTTTACGATGAGCTTGATCGCAAGTATGGTGATTGATTTTCAGGCGCTCTTGCCATTCATTACCAATGACAAACCGATCACCTCCGAGGTCATGCAGCAGTTGTATTACTCACTGATGATCGGTGGCATTTTGTATATCCCAGTAGCCATGCTCATGTGGTTTGCGCCCGTCTTAGTTGCATGGGCTGATATGCCACCGAGCAAAGCTTTATTTGCGAGTTGGATGGCGTGCTGGACTAATAAAGGTGCATTCTTTTACTACATCACCATTTGGAGCGTGGTGTTGATTGTGATTCCACTCACGCTGGGAATGATCATGGATATCATTGGTTTGAGCCGTTATGCATCCTTTGTGGTGGCGCCCTTCTCCATGGCTGCATTAACGGTGATGTATTGCTCGTTCTTTGCCACCTGGAAGGGTTGCTTCACGGGTAATGATTACGAGCAGTTACCGAATTAAGCTGGAGTATTAGGTCTCAACTGCCACTAGCTTGGCAATCGATAGCTGCAACCACTTCGCACCATGACGTTTGAAGTTCACTTGTGCTTTGGCATCGACTCCTTCACCTTCTAGTGCAGTCACCCGCCCTTCACCAAATTTGGTGTGGAATACCTCTTGCCCTACCCGAAAAGAATGTCCGCGCTTCCTGTTTTGCTCTAACTGTAGGGAGCTCGTGACAATCGCATTACTCACCTGATCATTGCGCACGGGCACATCACTCTCGTTGCCGCCCCACCACAACTCATCGACACTGTTTGTATTTACAGATCGTCCTTTTTGCCACGATGTTGCTCCCCAGCGGGCATCTTTTGCTTTAGGTGTTAAGTGTTTGAGGCTCTCAGCGGGCAATTCATCTAAAAAGCGTGAGGGCATGTTGTAACGCACTTGACCATGGAGCATGCGTGACTGCGTATGCGAAAGATACAACCGTTCCTTCGCTCGGGTGATTGCCACATACATGAGGCGTCGCTCTTCCTCAAGTCCACGGGGCTCTGAAATGCTGTTCTCATGCGGAAACAATCCTTCTTCGAGACCAGTCATAAACACGGCGGAGAACTCTAAGCCCTTAGCAGAATGCACGGTCATCAACTGAATGGCGTCTTGACCGGCCTCGGCTTGATTGTCACCAGCCTCGAGCGAGGCGTGAGCCAAAAATCCTGCCAGCGGAGAAATATCCTCCACGCCCGCCTGCTCAGGACTAGGTGGCGTGGCTGCTTGAACGTCTTGACCATAACCCTCTTCAGCCACAAACGCGGTCGCAGCATTAATCAATTCTTGTAAGTTCTCGACGCGATCTTGCCCCTCACGCTCGGTCAAATAATGCTGAATAAGGCCGCTATGCTGAATCACATACTCCACCGTCTCCGGCAAGGTATTGTGCTTAGTCGCGTCACGCAAATGCTCAATCAGGCGCACAAATCCCGAAATACTATTACCGGCTTTACCCTCGATAAACGAGGCTGCTGCATAGAATGAGCACTGGTGTTGTTTGGCAGCGTCTTGCAATGCCTCAATCGAACGCGCCCCAATTCCGCGGGCTGGGAAGTTCACGACGCGTGCAAACGAGGTGTCATCATTGGGATTTTCAAGTAAGCGCATATAAGCTAATGCGTGCTTAATCTCGGCGCGTTCAAAAAAGCGCAGGCCCCCGTAAACGCGATACGGAATATTGGATGAGAACAGCCCGTGCTCAATAATGCGCGACTGCGCATTGCTGCGATAAAGCACTGCGATCTCGCTACGGCTCATACCGCCACGAATCAAAGCTTTGATCTCATCAATCAGCCAAGCGCACTCCATGCCATCGCTTGCGGCCTCATAAATACGAACCGGCTCACCTACAC
>JBDLUB010000127.1:0-4440 GCA_039805525.1 Pseudomonadota bacterium
CCACCTTGTCCCTGAGCACATCCCAATTGGCAGCAATAGTTCAGGCTTTCCAATAACAAAAATAAGCAAAGGCTTAAAAACTGCGAATCGCATGTTTGGTGCACACTACTTTATGCCGGCAGAAATTGTGCCCTTAGTCGAAATTGTCTTAGGTGAGCGCTCGGACGAAAAAATGGCTCAGCAACTCGTTACGCTATATCGCGATATCAAGAAAAAGCCTGTTCTAGTCAAAAAAGATATCCCGGGATTTCTAGCAAACCGTATTCAACATGCTCTTATGAGAGAAGCATTATCACTGGTGGACTCGGGCATTGCAACCCCTGAGGATATCGATGATGCCGTTCGATTTAGCTTTGGATTTCGCTACGCTGCTGTTGGCCCAATGACGCAAAAAGAAATATCAGGTTGGGATGGAATGGCAAATGCCGCCAAAGAAATTTATCCTTCGCTATCTAATATTGATTCGTTACCAAAAACCTTACAAACCTTAATGAATCAGGGCAAAACAGGGATGAAGGCTGGTGAGGGATTCAGGAAATGGGGTGCACCTGAAATAAAAGAGGTAATGGATTCGTATGGGAAGAGACTCAAAGCTGCTTTTGATGTTCTCAACATGAAATGACAGAGTACTCTTTGGCGATTGCTGATTTCAAAAGCATAATGTCTGGATCAATTCCTATTCCAGGCGCATTTAATTTCGAACTATCTAGCAATCCATTTTCTGCGACCAGTGGTACTTTGCATACATCAAAGCTCAGGTACTGATTTGACATGCTATATCCCCAAGGAAGCCGCCCTAAAGCAAATCCTATTGCAGCAGTTGCTGCGGCACTAATTGATGTTTCTGCAACCTTACAAGCCAAGTTAATCTTTAAGTTATTATTTTCTAACATCAAGGCGCACTCCATTGCCTCAATCAATCCGCCTGTCTTGATTAATTTAAGGCTTGCCCCATCAAATGCCTTTAACTCAATAAATTGTTCGACTTCACGAAGTCCATGGATTGACTCGTCCAATCCAATTGCAATTTTTGATTCATTTTTAAGACGACAAAAATCAAATGTAGATGAATTGCTAGTAATTAATTGTTCAGCAAATGCTAATCGCCCAACCTTATCTGATTGTGTAAAACGTATTGCATCCTCTATATTCATAGCGCCGTTTGCATCGACTGAGACAGTATCTTCCCCCAATAAATTTAACAACGTTTCGACACGTTTGATATCCTGCTCCAAGGGTAGCAAGCCGACCTTTATCTTCCAATGTCGATATCCCTGTCGACGCAAGGATTCGGCATCCATTTGCTCTTTTTCAATACTTCCCCCAAGCATCCGGAGTATTGGGATAGGCAATGGTTTATCTAAGTCGTTTTTTTTAAAAAGCGTCCTCAAGAATTTCCATAAAACGACATTCTCTTTTTGTGTATACATGTCTAGAAGTGCCATTTGCAAACAGGACTTAGCGGATGAATTCCCATACAAGACCTTATTAAGCTCAATCGTTAAATTCCGTGGATCCTCCCAACTTACCCCTCGAACCTTTTGCACGAGATACCGAAGATTAGCCAATAAACTATCTAGAGTCTCTCCGGTCATGAGGGGCGCAACTGATGCCTCCCCCCATCCCGAATACCCCTTTTCATCAACGAGTTGTAAAACTACTGTTTTGGCATCAAAAACTGTTTCCCCGGACATTTTGATTGGATCACTTAATGGTATAGATAGGGGATATATCCGGGCATGAGCAATTTTCATTGGCATTTTTATAAATAATTATTCACAGGAGATCAGTATGCGTAATTTTATTTTGGCATTATCTGCGATCGGCGTATTTTTTTCATCAACGTCACAGGCTCAATCTTATCCAAATCAACCAATTAAACTAATCATTCCATTTGCTGCAGGTGGTCCATCTGATGTTTTAGCAAGAGGCTTCAGTCAAAAATTGGGCGAGACCCTTGGTCAGCCAATCATTATTGATAATAAGCCTGGTGCGGGAACAAATCTTGCAGCGGATCTTGTATCCAAATCAAAAGCGGATGGCTATACACTTTTTCTAATGATGGTTGGCACACAGGCGATTAATGAATCGCTCTACAAAAAGCTGCCTTACAACACTATTAAAGATTTTGCACCCATATCGTTGGTTGCCTCTTCCTCCCTAATGTTAGTAGCCAATCCTGGGGTTCCAGTCAAAAATGTGACTGAGTTAATCGCATACGCAAAAGCGAATCCGGGTAAAGTTAATTTCGGCTCTTCAGGTACTGGAACTCCATTGCATCTTGGTGGCGAACTATTTAATGTTCAGGCGGGGGTCAATTTAGTTCACGTTCCTTATAAAGGTGCCGCACCCGCACTTACCGATGTTTTAGGCGGGCAAATACAAACTGCAATGGTCGGCACTCCCGCAGCGCTTCCGTATGTTAAAACTGGTAAGTTAACTGCAATTGGCGTAACCAGTCTTAAGCGATCTCCTAATGCTCCTGAAATTCCAGCAATTTCTGAAACGCTACCTAAATTTGAGGTTGAGTTGGTCTATGCAATGGTCGCACCTGCAGGCACTCCAAAAGACATCATAAGCAAGCTAAACACCAGTCTAATTTCAGTGCTTAATAACCCCGAAATTAAGTCTCAACTTAATTCGAAAGGATTTGATGTTGTTACAAGCACTCCAGATCAACTTGGCGACTATATAAAATCAGAAATTGCAAAATGGGCGCCGATTGTAAAAAAATCTGGTGCAACTGCGGATTAAAGTTTGGCACTGAAGAAATAACAACATGATTGAACTTACAAATAAAAAAATAATTGGGCCAGTAATTCGCCTGCACCCCAATGACAATGTCGTTGTGGCACGGATTGATGCCTCTATCGGAATGAGCGTTCCTGAAGAGCACTTCACAATACGAAGCCAAGTTCCCGCTGGTTACAAAATTGCTTCACGAAAAATTTTAAAGGGTGACCCAATTTTTAAATACAACGTCATTGTTGGATTTGCAAGCACAGATATCGAGGTTGGCTCGATGGTGCATTCCCACAATACTGAGTTTCGTGAATTTGATAGGGACTATGCCTATTCAAGTGAATACAAACCCGTTGACTATATTCCCGCCGAACAAAGAGCTACCTTTCAGGGAATTATTCGCGAAGATGGCATGGTAGCAACTCGTAACTATATTGGCATCCTATCAACAGTAAATTGCTCGGCTACCGTTGTCAAAAAAATTGCAGAATACTTTACTGCTGAGCGATTAGCTAACTATCCAAATATTGACGGGGTAGTTGCTTTCTCACACTCCATTGGTTGCGGAATGGAAATGACTGGTGAGCCAATGCAGCTCTTAAGAAGGACGATGGCAGGTTATGCACGCCATCCAAACCTTGCGGCAGCTCTAATCATTGGTCTGGGCTGTGAACGCAACCAACTAAAAGGTCTCCTGGAGCAAGAAGGTCTTAATCCGAACTCGCGTTTACATACATTCATCATGCAAGAAGAAGGTGGCACCCGAAAGACCATTGAGGCTGGAATTGAAGCAGTCAAAAAACTATTACCAGAGGCTAATTTATATAAAAGATCAACTGTATCGGCCAGTCACCTATGTGTAGGCTTACAATGTGGAGGGTCGGATGGGTTTTCATCTATCACTGCAAACCCCGCATTAGGCGCGGCGGTTGATTTATTAGTACGTCATGGAGGGACCGGTGTCCTATCTGAAACTCCAGAAATTTATGGTGTGGAACACACCCTAACCCGAAGAGCAGCATCAGAAGAGGTTGGGAAAAAGTTAATTGAGAGGATCCGCTGGTGGAAAGATGAATACTCAGTTAATCGTGATGTTCAAATTAATGGAAATGTTAGCCCCGGTAATCAAGTAGGTGGGCTGGCAAATATTTTTGAAAAATCACTTGGTTCCTCGATGAAGGGTGGCACAGGCCCATTAATGGATGTTTATAAATATGCTGAACCAGTTAAAAGTAAAGGTTTTGTCTTCATGGATACACCAGGTTTTGATCCAGTTTCTGCGACTGGACAAATTGCCGGGGGAGCAAATTTGATTGCCTTTACAACTGGTCGTGGCTCGATGTTTGGCTCAAAGCCTGCACCCTGCATTAAATTAGCTACCAATACCCCGATGTTTATGCGACTTCAAGATGATATGGATATCAACTGTGGTGAAATTTTAGATGGCACTGTTTCCGTGCAAGAAATGGGCCAACACATTTTTGAACTCTTTTTACGTATCGCATCTGGCGAAAAAACAAAGAGTGAGCTGCTTGGCTTAGGGGATCATGAGTTTGTTCCATGGCAAATTGGAATTATGAGTTAAACAAATCTAAAGTTTAAGAAAATAAAAAGGGCAGCCTAGGCTGCCCTTTCGTTTGGACCGAAGTCTTAATTACATCATTCCGTCCATACCACCCATACCGCCCATGCCGCCCA
>JBDLUB010000128.1:0-4437 GCA_039805525.1 Pseudomonadota bacterium
TTGGCTAAAGAATTTTTGGATGAGCTCATAAACACAGTATATTGTGTGTCGTAACAGTTTATTTTAATTCTGAAGTTGCCCTATGAGCCCAACGCGTTTAGTTATTGCCTCTCGTGAGAGCAGGCTTGCCATGTGGCAAGCCGAACATGTTCAAGCATGCCTTAAAAAGTTGTACCCCAGCTGCGAGGTCATCATCCTAGGGATGACCACCAAGGGCGATCAAATCTTAGATCGTGCCCTCTCCAAAGTAGGGGGCAAGGGTCTCTTTGTAAAAGAGCTAGAAACCGCCCTGGAAGATGGTCGCGCTGATCTTGCCGTGCACTCATTAAAAGATGTGCCGATGGTGATGCCAGATGGCTTTGATCTGTCCTGCATCATGGTGCGTGAGGACGCACGCGATGCGTTGGTGTCCAATCACTATGCAAGCTTGGCTGAGTTACCTGCAGGAGCAGTCGTCGGCACCTCAAGCTTGCGGCGTGAAGCGATTATTCGGAGTCAGTATCCTCATTTACGGGTTGAGCCACTGCGCGGTAATTTAGATACGCGGATGGCTAAGCTTGACCGTGGTGAATACCAGGCCATTATTCTGGCTGCTGCTGGCTTAAAGCGCCTAGGGATGGGTGCTCGCATTAAAGCCTTATTGCCTTATGATCCTCACACCCCAGCTGCAGGCCAAGGTGCATTGGGCATTGAAACCTTGAGCGCTCGCCCCGATGTGAAAGCCTGGCTGGCGCCTTTAAATGATTTACCAACCGCCCTCGCAGTGACCGCTGAGCGGGCGGTATCACGCAAATTAGGGGGCTCGTGCGAGGTGCCTCTGGCAGCTCACGCGCAATGGCATAACCCACAAGAGCTCTCGATGCGCTCGTATGTGGCCAGCACCGATGGTCGGCAAATTTGTTTAGCTTCTGGTTCCCGTGTAATTAGCAATTATCAAGAGGCTGAAGCATTCGGCTTGGCGATTGCCGATGATCTGATTGCGAAGGGGGCGGCAGCCTTATTGCCGCACTAAATCCGTGAAGGCGTTTGAACCGGCGATCATCGTAACCCGACCGACCGGTCAAGCACGTCGTTTAACTGAATTAATCGAAGCAGCTACGCAGACCGTTTATCCATCGGTGCAGATGGTGAGTCTTCCCTTGCTGACCATTATTCCAAAAAATGATTTAGCGCTCTTAACGCAATTACGCACAGCCTTACAACGCGCAACTCTGATCATTTTTGTGAGCCCCAATGCGATTGAGTGTGCCATGCGAGCCGTTGACGAAGCTAATTCGTCCTGGGAGCGATTGGTGACCCCTGAGGTAAAGATTGGAGTGGTGGGGCAGAGTAGTCAAGAGGCGCTGATCCGGCACGGCCTAACTAAAGCATCCATCTTGGTTCCCGCCCACGATGAATCGGACTCTGACGGTCTATGGAAGGTACTCCAAACCACCATCTCGGATTGGTCAAAAGAGTCGGTCTTAATCATTAAAGGGGAGGGAGGGCGTGAGACCTTGATGGAGCAATTTCGCTCGGTAGGCGCTGCGCTAGAGATCGTATCGATCTACACGCGCATCCCCTTAGATTTTGCCAGCCCACTATGGCAGTCGTGCGCCAAACTTGATCCACGGCATACTTTGTGGACCTTAACTTCGTCTGAGGCGGTGCGACATTTGGGTGAGCGCTGTAAAGAGGTAAACCGAACTCCAAGACTTACGATTGAGCACAGCTCGGCTTTATGCACTCATGCCAATATCGCACATACGGCACAGCAAATCGGTTTTGGAAATATCTCGGTTTGTGAGCCGCGGGACGAGTCGATTAGTCAGTCTGCTGCAGCCTGGCTAGCAGAGCAGGTAAAAAGATTTCCATGACCAGTAGAGGATGGCCGTTGAGTTGGTAGAGTGTACGTCTGGCCCAAACGCGTTTGGGCAGATCCGCATAACGGTGCTGGCAGGCTTTCCACTCTGGATGATGATGGTCCAAACGAACAATTTGCCGAATGGGGCGAAATCGTCCTTTGAGAACTTTGGCAAATAAAACGGCACCCAAGGGTTTATGACCCAATTTCAGAATCGTATGGTTGCTGCCAATCGAACTTGTGATGGGCAATACGCTACGCGCCATCACAATCGGCTCACCCTGATCGCACAGCAAAATCTCACGAACCCGTGAGCGATGGATTAGGCGTCGAAAGAATTTTTTTTCGGAAGCGACTAAATTTTGTTTGCAATCGGCAAGGATTTGTAATTCAAGGTGGCGATCTTCGGGGTAGTGAAGTGCTTTCTCGAGTTTGCGTGTGAGCGATCCGGTATCGCTTAACCATTCTTGTAATGCCAATGGAGCACCCAAGGGTGCTCCATGGTCAAGTTGATGCCAGGTCGATGGGGAGCGAGACTTCCGCCACAACATACAAGGCGCTAATTAATGCTGACGTGTACTATTTTGAAATGAGCTTGTTCGGGAACCAAAGCGCGGCCCTGAACTTTTACGAGCCTGACCCCCAAACTTGGGTTTATTGCGTTTAGCAGCCCCAGGACGATGATTGGGTTTATGTGCGCTTGGTTTTTGTTGGGGCTCAAGACCTGCAATTTCTGCAGCAGCCATGGGCTGCTGAGTAAATCGCTCAATTGCTCTGATCTTCACGCGATCACGATGCTCGGCTAGTGTAATGGCGATGCCATTGCGTCCAGCACGACCAGTACGACCGATACGGTGCGTATAGTCCTCAGGTTTCATGGGTAGACCAAAATTGATCACGTGACTGATTCGGGGTACGTCAATCCCACGCGCAGCTACATCAGTGGCCACCAAAATCCGGGTTTGGCCTTTTCGCAATGAGTCGAGGCGACGGTTGCGAACGGCCTGTGGCATCGCGCCATGCAAGGCGCTCGCTTGATAGCCATTGGCACGCAAGGTGTCAGCAATCTTTTCGCTTTCCACTTGGGTGCTTGCGAAGACAACCGCTTGATCGAGCTCGGGGTCGGAGAGTAGGTGCTCCAACAGACGATGCTTGTGCGCCATATTGTCAGCCCAATGCAGTTTTTGAGCGATATTGGCATGCGCTTCACCTGCGTGGGCAAGCTCGATCCGCTTGGGGTCTTTAGTGAGGTTTGACGCTAGGCTCATAATGCGAGGCGCAAATGTCGCTGAGAACATCAGTGTTTGAGAGCGACCTTTGCAACGCTCATCGATTGCCTCAAGATCTTCAGCAAAGCCAAGATCTAACATGCGATCAGCCTCATCGACCACTAAGCACTCAACTTGGTCTAAGCGAATGGCGCGCGAGTTAAATAAGTCCAGCAAACGACCTGGAGTGGCTACGACCAAGCTAGCACCTTTAATCGCTTGGATTTGCTTACCATAGGGCATACCGCCCATGATGGTGGCAATGCGTAGACTCTTAATACCGCGTGCCAGATTAATCGCATCGGTGGCAACTTGTTGGGCGAGTTCGCGGGTTGGACACAAGACCAAGATCTTGGGCTGAGCGCGACCAGGCACAGGGCTGCCGTGAGGGTTGGCAAGAACGAGCTGATGAAGAAGTGGCAATAAAAAGGCAGCGGTTTTACCACTTCCCGTTTGGCTACTCACCAATAAATCACCGCCCTCGAGGGCTGCAGGTATAACCTGTGCTTGGACTGGGGTAGCTTGGGTATAGCCGAGCGCCTCAATGTTCTTGAGTAAAGGCGCAGCTAAGTTCAATGAAGCAAATGAATGGTTCGTAATTTCAGCAGAATGTGACATGCAATACCCATCCTCTTACAGGATGGTCTCCGGTTGTGCGCCAGGTTTATGTAAAGGCGCGATGGTCAAGGGCATCGACCATCAGACAAGCGGCAGCGGGGTAAAAACCAAAACGCTGAAAAATGTAAATTGCTGGGGACGATGTTTCAAAAAGCCCTCCATTATGACACGTTTCCTGTTTATGATCTAGTCATGCTGGATTGGATGAATTTGACCCATGTTGGCGTCGTACAGTTGCCAACCTTCATTCTGGGCACCATCGCGATCGTTTTATTGCCGGGCCCAAACTCTCTTTACGTCCTGACAGCCTCTTCCAGGCTAGGTTGGAGGGCGGGCGCATTGGCATCATTAGGTATTGTGGTGGGCGATTCAATTCTGATGATTGCCATTGTTTTGGGTGCTGCATCGCTCTTGCAGAACTCCCCCAGCCTTTTTATGGCATTACGTTGGCTGGGAGCTATTTACTTGCTGTGGCTGGCTTGGGGTCTAATACGAGCCGCCTGGAGTCGTTTGCAAAAGACTTCTCCACAAAATAGCACTCCAGCAAGCTCGATGCGACTAATGCAAACGCATCCATTTGTAGCTGCACTCGGTTTGTCGCTCACCAACCCCAAAGCTATTTTTTTCTTTATCTCCTTCTTTACCCAGTTTGTGGATCCGCAATTTGCCAATCCGGCCCTCAGTTTTTTATACCTCGCCATCATCTTG
>JBDLUB010000129.1:0-4430 GCA_039805525.1 Pseudomonadota bacterium
TCCCTCGATGCGGAGCAGCAAAATAAACTGGTTCACGAACTGCAAAAAATTAACTTCCAAATGGAAGGGCTTTAAGGCCATTAAATTGGTATAGACTTATAGTTTGTTGTAACTATTAATAATGATTCCAGGAGATAACTTCATGAAATTTCTTCAATTGTTGCCATTGTGCTTTGCACTGCTTTGGGGCAGTGTGCAAGCACAACATCTTTCCGTAGCGACTGGCGGTACTGGTGGCGTTTACTACCCCATGGGCGGCGGCTTAGCAGCTGTTCTGTCGAAAAAAGTGCCTGGTATGTCTGCGACTGCTGAGGTGACTGGCGGCTCTGTAGACAACCTTAACCTCATTGGCACCGGCAAGCCTTATATTGGCTTCTCAATGGCCGATGCCGCTAAAGATGCACAAACTGGTCAAGGCAAATTCTCTGGTAAAAAAATTGACCTTAACACTTTGTTGGTTCTCTATCCCAATCGTATGCACATTGTGACCACCGAGGCTTCTGGTATCAAAACGCTGCAAGATCTCAAAGGTAAGCGTGTGAGCACTGGAAGCCCTGGTAGCGCCACTGAGGTGATGGCCTTTCGCGTGATTGAGGCTGCTGGTCTTGATAAAGATAAAGACATGAAGCGTGAGCGTCTGGGCGTTGCTGAGTCAGTGAATGCTGTGAAAGACCGTAAGATTGATGCGTTCTTTTGGGTAGGTGGTTTACCAACTGCTGCTGTAACTGACCTTGCCAATACTCCGGGAACCAAAATTGTGATGATCGATCACTCCAAAGAAGTCGATGCCATGAACAAAAAATATGGCAACCTTTACTTCAAGGACGTGATTCCAAAGACCACCTACAAGGGCATGGATAAAGACAATAACGTGATCTCTGTTGCTAATATCTTGGTCACCAGCTCAAAGATGTCTGAAAAAGAAGCTTACGACATCGTGAAAGCTGTATTTGATAACAAGATCGACTTAGTTCGCTCACACTACGAGTACATCAATGTGACTCCTGAAGGTCAAAAGGCTGCCTCAACACCAGTACCATTTCATCCTGGTGCTTTGAAGTACTTCAAAGAGAAAAATATTAAAGTCAATTAATCTGTTTCTTCGTTTTGTTTTAATGGCCGCTAATGCGGCCATTTTTTAATAGAGACCAACACCATGAGCCAAAGTGCAATCGATAGCGCAACCCAAGAAAAATTAGACGCGCTCATCAAACAAGAAGAGGGTGACTCCAATAATTACAAAGGGATCTTCGCGATCTTTTTAACCCTCGTGGCAGTTGGGATGTCACTCTTTCATTTGTACGCAGCGTATTCGATTGTTCCAACTCAAGTATTGCGGACTGTTCACGTCGGCTTTGTTCTCTTCTTAGTGTTCTTGAGTTTCCCTCTCATGGCGCGTTATAAAAATCGGCTGATGTGGTGGGACATCCTTTTTGCACTTGCTTCTATCGCCATCGCTTATTACGCCATCTCGGGCGGCGATGACTTTGGTGATCGCAATACTGCACCCAACCCAACCGATGTGCTTTTTGGTTCAGCCCTCGTCTTACTGATCCTCGAGGCTGTGCGCCGAACGAATGGAATGATTTTGGTTACAGTGACGGTGCTATTTTTACTCTATGCGCTCTTTGGAGACTTACTTCCAGCCCCCTGGACCCATAAAGGCTACTCAATAGACCGTTTGGTTGGTTTTATGTACATGACCCTAGAGGGTATCTATGGAACTGCAGTTGATGTATCAGCCACACTGATTATTCTATTTACGATCTTTGGGGCATTCTTGCAATTTACGGGTGCCGGTAAGTTCTTTATCGACTTCTCGTTTGCTGCCATGGGTGGCAAATCATCCGGCGTAGGACGCACCATTGTTTTATCGTCATTCTTACTGGGCGGCCCCTCTGGCTCTGGTGTAGCGACCACTGTCACCGTTGGCTCGGTAGCGGCACCCATGCTCAACAAAGTGGGGTATGAGAAGAATGCTGCGGGAGGACTTTTAGCTGCTGGTGGATTGGGAGCAATTATCTCGCCGCCTGTTCTGGGTGCAGCAGCATTCCTGATTGCCGACTTTCTGAAGATCTCCTATTTAGACGTCTTATTGATGTCGATTATTCCAACGATTTTGTTCTATCTCGGACTTTTCACGATGGTGGAGATTGATGTTCGCAAATACGGCATGAAAGCAATGCATTTTGAGGCGGTCGAGAGTGCCTGGTCGTTGAGTAAAAAATACTGGTTCCATTTCTTCTCATTAATATCGATTGTTCTATTTATGGCCATGGGCTTTACACCCGTCATGTCCGTACTATGGGCAACGATTATTTCTGCCTTGACCAGCATGCTGCGCAGAGACACTGCCATCATCCCCTACGAGTGGTTTACGGGGAAGCAACCCATCCTCAAAGGACTTTATGAATCCAATTTAACGAAGGCTCTAGCCTCTGGCTCAACCGGTGTTTTAGCCATTGCGGCAACCTGCGCTGGTGCTGGTCTGATTGTGGGTACCGTGGTATTGACTGGTTTGGGCCTGAAGTTCAGCTCGATTGTGATTCAGTACGCGGGCGGCTCTTTATTACTCACCGCAATTTTCACCGCATTGATTGTTTGGATTGTGGGACTTGCGGTTCCAGTCACCGCTTCGTACATTATTTGCGCTGTGATTGCGGCACCCGCTCTGATTAATCTGGGCGTACCAGCATTTGCAGCGCATATGTTTATTTTCTACTATGCAGTGTTATCAGAGGTTTCACCGCCAACCGCCCTATCGCCCTTTGCAGCTGCAGCGATTTGTAAAGGCAATCCATATAAAACAACTTTACAAAGCTGGAAATACGTGGCGCCTGCGATTTTGGTGCCGTTTATGTTCGTACTCGATAAATCTGGGGTTAGTCTCTTGCTAATGGGCTCTACAACTGCTTTGGCTCAGGCAAATTGGATGGAAATTGTTTGGTCTACGCTAACCGCCATTGTCGGAATTGTGGCGCTGGCTGGCGGTCTGCAAGGTTGGTTTATTGAGAAGACAAATATCTTAGAGCGTACCCTGATGGTTGTCTCTGGAGTCGCGTTGGCCTACACCTCACCAACCGCCGATATGATTGGTTTTGCTGGATTTGGTTTAGTACTCGTTCTGCAGTTCTTTAAGTACTTTAAGGCCAAACCCAAAGCTAGCGCCTAAAGGGTCATCAATCAAAAAGCCGCTTTCATCAAGCGGCTTTTTTATGATTCGTTTCGTACTATTTTTTGATTGTGGTCCAAGCTGATTTGCCGGCGTATTTCTTCACCGCAGCTTCGTCAAACTCAAATCCCAATCCTGGTGCTCTGTGCAAAATCAGATCACCATTCTTAAATGCCAACTGCTTGTTAATAAGGCGTCGGAAGTTTAAGACTTGGTTATCTGGGAAAAACTCGACGAAACGAGCATTGGGTGTTGCCGCGACTAAGGGTGCATGCAAATCATGGAACCAGTGCGGGCAAACCGTAATCCCTTTGGAATCTGCATACGCAGCAATGCGTCTGAATTCACTAATACCGCCACACACTGCCGCATCCGCCTGCAAAATAGTTGCGCCACCGGCATCCACCAACTCACGAAAGCGCCAACGACCTACCTCAATTTCGCCAGTGGCGATCGTGATGGAGGTATTTTTTGCTAAGCGGGCATGCAAATCGATGGCGTCAGGGGAAAATGGCTCCTCCAACCAATAGGGGTTGTATTTCTCAAAGCGGCGCACATACTCCATTGCGGTTGGCAAATCGCGCCAAGCATTATTGGCATCGAGCGTTAAAAGGACATCATCGCCAACTGCACTACGAGCGGCTTTGACTCGAGCCTCCTCCTCGCGAGGGGATAGACGACCCACTTTCATCTTCACCGCCTTAAAGCCGAGCTTTACAAACGATTCCATCTCCTTGCCTAATTTCGCTGGGGTTTTACCTTCTAAATAGTAGCCACCGCTGGCATAAGCAGGGACGCGATCATCTACCACGCATCCCAAGTATTGATGGAGAGGTAAACCAACTGAGCGGGCATTGAGATCCCAAATTGCAGTATCCAGAATCGAGATGCCACGCATCACAGAGCCCGAACGACCTTGCAAAATCGATTCTGCATACATCTCAGACCACAGACCTTCACTGCGATGGCTATTCTGCCCAATCAATTTAGGAGCCAACAATTGCTCAACGGCGACTTTGGCGATACTGCCAGCGGCAGATCCCACGTAACAGAATCCAACCCCCTCGTAACCATCTTTACTGCGAACTTTAACGATGCAGTAATGGCGCTCACTCACAGTCCGAGTCGCAAACGATGTCACAACATCTAATGGAACTGGCACGCTGGCCACTTGAACGGATTCAATAAGTGGCATTTTTTCCTCTGTTTGGGTAACCAATAAAAGAAACTGATTGTAGCGTGTATTTGCCGATGGATT
>JBDLUB010000130.1:0-4335 GCA_039805525.1 Pseudomonadota bacterium
CCTGCAATTTGAATGGCACCGGCGTAGAGCAGTAATTTTTCAGTGAGCGTGGTCTTGCCCGCATCCGGGTGCGAGATGATAGCAAAGCTTCTGCGACGGGCAACCTCATCCAAAGTGGATAAGGCAGATGATGAATCGGGGGAGTTAATGGAGACACCTCAGGAAAACCACCATTATAAGGTGCTTCACCCTATCAAACCGTTGATAATGCTGAGTTATGGCCCTCATTACCCTGACAGACGCCAAGCTCGCGTTTGGTCACCACCCACTCTTAGATCGCACCCATTTTGCCCTTGAGGCGAGTGAGCGTGTGGGCCTCATTGGACGCAATGGTACCGGTAAATCATCATTTCTAAAGATTCTTGCTGGCATTGAAAAGCTCGATGACGGTCTTATTCAAGTACAACAGGAACTACGCATTGCCTATGTGGCCCAAGAACCAATTTTAGATTCAGACAACACTATTTTTGAGGCAGCATCCGAAGGCTTGGCAGCGATCAAGCAAATCCGATTCGAGTATGAGACCCTTGCGCAAGCCGATTGGAACGAAGCCAATCAAGAGCGTCTCGATCAACTCCAATCCAAGCTCGATGCCACACATGGGTGGAACTGGGAGCAGCGCGTCTTCGAAATCCTCAACCGTTTGCATCTTAATGCCGATCAAACCATCGGAACCCTCTCGGGCGGTACCAAAAAACGGGTGGCGCTCGCGCAAGCCTTGGTCACCCAACCCGATGTGCTCTTATTGGATGAGCCCACCAACCACTTGGATTTGGATTCGATTACCTGGCTTGAAGGACTTCTTAATGAGTATTCTGGATCGATTGTCTTTATTACCCATGACCGTCGCTTTTTAGATCAAGTTGCTACCCGTATTGTGGAGCTCGATCGTGGGGTGCTGCGCAGTTACCCCGGAAACTACAGTCGCTATGAGTTTGTTAAAGAGGAGGAGCTCAACGCCGAAGCACTTGCCAATGCACGGGCTGATAAATTACTCGCGCAAGAAGAGGTGTGGGTGCGTAAAGGGGTGGAAGCCAGACGCACTCGCAGCGTGGGGCGCGTGGCACGTCTTGAAAAACTCCGAACACTACGCGCGGAGCGGCGCAATGCGATGGGGCAAGTGAAGCTCTCAATTGCTTCGGGTGAGCGCAGTGGAAAAATCGTTGCTGATTTGGATGCCATCTCCAAGTCCTATCAAAAACCGATTGTGAAAGATTTCACCGCTACCATTTTGCGCGGTGATAAGGTCGGCATCTTGGGGCCCAACGGCGCAGGTAAAACCACGCTCCTGAAATTAATCCTCGGTGAAATTACCCCCGATACCGGAGTCGCTAAATTAGGCACGCGCATTGAGGTCGCGTACTTTGATCAAATGCGCGAGAGTCTCAATCTTGAAGCGACACTCGAGGATTTCATTAGCCCGGGGAGTGAGTGGGTCGAGATTGGCAATCAGCGCAAGCACGTAAAGAGTTATTTGGGAGACTTCCTATTTGCACCCGAGCGCACCAACTCACCCATCAAAACCCTTTCTGGAGGTGAGCGCAATCGCTTGTTACTCGCAAGACTCTTTGCTAGACCTGCCAATGTGCTGGTTCTTGATGAGCCCACCAATGATCTCGATATTGATACTTTGGATCTCCTGGAACAACTTTTACAAGACTATCAAGGAACCGTCTTTTTAGTTAGTCACGATCGAACCTTCTTGGATAACGTAGTTACCAGCATGATTGCTTACGAGGGCGATGCGATGTGGCGTGAGTACGAGGGCGGGTATGAGGATTACAAAGTGCAGAAAGAACGATCAGCTGTAATCTTATCTACTAAAAATCCAAAACCAGTTGAGACAAAGGCGCCTATTAAGGCAGGCTCTGTTATCAGCTCAACGAAATCAAAACTAAGCAGTAAAGAAAAGATTGAGCTTGAGCAATTACCTATAAAAATTGATGAATTAGAGCAGGAGCAGCTACTGATTAATCAGCAACTAGCTGATCCAGGAATTTATAAAAGCGATCCCAAATTAACAATTTCTCTCAAAGAAAAGTTAGTCATAACAAATAAGGAGCTTGAATTAGCAATGAGTCGCTGGGAGTTTTTGTTGGAACGCTCTGATTCATAAGGTGATATATAAATGACAACATCATTTTTTCAAACTCGCCTTGGACTGGGCACCTGGCAAATGGGTGAGAGCGTTCGCTCTGAAGCCCAAGAAATTGCTGCGATTACCTCCGCCATTGAGATGGGCTATCAACTTATTGATACCGCCGAGATGTATGGCTCTGGTCAAGCAGAAACTTTGATTGGTAAAGCCTTGCAATGCGTTGGTAAAAGTGCGCGTGATCACCTGCAAATCGTTAGCAAAGTGTTGCCGAGTAATGCGAGCACCAAAGGAACCATCACGGCTTGTGAGCGCTCAATCCAGCGCATGGGCTGTGATTATCTCGATTGCTATCTCTTACATTGGCAAGGCTCTTATTCTTATGAAGCGACACTAGAAGGATTGATCAAACTCCAAGAACGTGGACTGATTCGTGCTTATGGCATTAGTAACTTTGATGCGCCCGATGTGAACGATTGGCTCGCAGCGGAGCGCAATGTGGGTAGTCCCTATACAACGGTTTGCAATCAAGTCTATTACGCATTGAATGCCCGTGGTATTGAATACGATTTGATCCCGCTTATGCAAGAAAAGGGTATGGCATTAATGGCCTATTCCCCACTCGGTGCTGGTGTTCTGATGCGTAACCCTAAACTCATTGTGCTCGCTAAAGAAGTTGGTTTGACCCCAGCCCAAGTCGCTCTCGCTTGGGTTTTGCGTCAACCCAACGCAGTAGCGATTCCGAAGACGGTTCATCTAGAGCGACTCAAGGAAAATTTAGCAGCAGCTAACTTGGTACTCGACGCCGGTTTACTGCAAGCGCTTGATCAGCTTTTCCAGCCTCCTCATAAAAAGACCCCACTACATATCATTTAGTAAGGATATTTTTATGTTACATGTAACGATGTTTGGTGTATAATGTTACATGTAACAAAAAATCTAATATTTAAAAGGTAATCAATGCCAGTTGCCACTAACTTAAGAGTCCAAAAACACCGTGCGCAATTACGTGCGGCAGGGCTTCGTCCTATCCAAATCTGGGTTCCAGATACACGCCAATCTTCTTTTGCAGAGGAGTGTCGCCGTCAGTCGCAAATGTTAAAAAATGATCCACTCGAATCTGAAATCAATGAGTGGCTTGATGAGGTTCGTGATACCAAGGATTGGAAGTGAGGCGAGGTGATTTTATAAAGGTTGTCACACCGGGCTCCTATGGCAAACCAAGACCCGCGTTAATCGTTCAATCGGATTTATTTAATCAACACCCATCGGTATCTGTACTGCCTTTATCAAGTGAGCTACGAAACGCCCCTTTGTTTAGGGTGCCAATTGAACCTTCCTCGATGAATGGTTTGGAAAAACGTTCAGAGGTGATGGTGGACAAAATTCAGACTATACCAGTGGACAAGATTGGCGGAGAAATTGGGCGTGCTTCGGATGAAGAAATGCTAGCGATTAATCGTGCGCTGGCAATATTTTTAGGGTTTGCTTAACCAGCGCGTTGCATCGTGGGGTTCTCAAACACCCCCTCAAGACGATCCTCAAGTTCTTCACTCGCTTGCTTCATGGCCGCACGCATTTCATCATCGGGCTGCCAGTAATTACGATTCGAGGCTTCCATGAGACGGTTGGCCATGCGTGCGGACGCGGTTGGGTTGAGTTGCGCTAAGCGCTCACGCATCTTGGGATCCAAAATAAACGTTTGCGTGAGTTGCTTATAAACCCAAGGTTGCACTTGTCCCGTCGTGGCCGACCAACCCATGGTATTGGTGATGTGAACCTCAATCTGTCGCACACCCTCGTAACCGTGCTTGAGCATGCCCTCAAACCATTTGGGATTGAGCATGCGCGTGCGGGTCTCAAGCGATACTTGTTCAGAGAGCGTGCGCACCACCCCTTCGCCTTGGGTTTGATCACCGATATACACCGGGATCTCCTCACCCCCCTTGGCGCGTTTCACGGCCTTGGTAATGCCGCCTAAAGTATCAAAGTAGTTATCGATGGTAGTCACCCCGAGTTCCATCGACTCTAAGTTTTGATAACTCATGCTGACATCGGCTAAGACGCTCTTCAGAAGAGCGTTATTACATACGGGCTTACCGGATTTGCCATACGCAAAACCCTTACGACGCATATAGGTCTCGGCGAGCTCATCGTCTTCATCCCACACGCTGTGTTCAACCAAGTGGTTCACATTGGCTCCATACGTACCATCGGCATTGCCATAGACTCGCAGTGCT
>JBDLUB010000131.1:0-4306 GCA_039805525.1 Pseudomonadota bacterium
CGTTCCGCTATTACTAAATTTCTTGCTCGATCAATAAGCGCCCACTGTTAACTCGAATGGCCAGAATTGATTTTCATAGTCATGTTTCGGACAAATTACAGTATTGCTGTCGTTTAAGTCGCAAAATTCTAGCCAGCCCTCATCCAGAGGGCTTGCCACGCACGATCGTGATTGCTGGAAGTGAAAACGACCTCAACAATCTTGACGATTTATTGTGGACCTTCAGTAAAACCGATTTTTTACCTCATGCCTGGTTGCATCACGAGGGTGCCCACGAGACCCCGATTCTGCTTGTAAATCATTTATCTGAGCTAGAACACCAAGCGCCAGCCCATCAGGACGTCTTGATTTACTTGCATGCGGAAGCCCCGCAAGGTCTTGACTCCTTATTGAAACGCTTTCCTCGTTGGATTGAAGTAGTGACCACCCAAGAGAATGAACTCAAGGCAGGGCGCGAGCGCTTTAAAAGTTATCGTGCTTTAGGTCATGAGCTTCATCATTTTGATCAAAGTAAGGCGACGGCCTAATGTTGGTTCATCCCCAAATCGATCCGGTCGCACTGCAAATAGGCCCGTTGGCGATTCATTGGTATGGCCTCATGTACTTATTTGCATTTGCCCAATTTTTATTGTTGGGACGACTGCGCGTTCGCCAAGAACCATATCAATCGATGCGTTGGACCTTTAAAGATGTTGAGGACATTCTGTTCTGGGGGGTGTTGGGTGTGATTGTTGGGGGACGCATGGGATACGTACTCTTTTACATGCCCGGTTTTTATCTGCAAAACCCCCTCAGTATTTTTAAGCTATGGGAAGGGGGAATGTCCTTTCATGGTGGATTGTTAGGGGTTCTAATCGCTTTGGCGTGGTTTGCGAAGCGTCGCCAGCTTTCTTATTTTGTGATTACGGATTTTGTGGCGCCACTAGTGCCACTGGGACTTGCTTTTGGGCGCCTCGGAAACTTTATTAATGGTGAGTTATGGGGACGTCCGAGTGATTGGCCGTGGGCGATGGTATTTCCGATGGTGGACCAAGTGCCCCGCCATCCTTCACAGTTGTATCAATTTACTGGCGAAGGTCTGTTATTAGCCTTGGTATTGTGGTTCTATGCATGTAAGCCAAAACGCGTAGGGCAGGTATCCGGACTTTTCTTGCTTGGCTATGGGCTACTTCGTTTTCTGGCGGAGTTTGCTAGGGAGCCGGATGCGTTCTTAGGCTTGCTCGGTTTGGGTTTATCCATGGGTCAGTGGCTCTCGATACCGATGATTGGTTTAGGAATGTACTTATTGTTGCGAACTCCGCGTCAATAGACCCTTTTGACTGAGTGATTTAAGCCCTTGTTACAAAATCTGGTTATGCTGTCAGCATGCTAGAGAAAATTGCCCAAACCCGTTACTTATCCCGAGCTAACAGTGCGGTTCGCCAGCTTGTCTCTGAGCGGGGTGAATCGAACGCTGTCAGTATGGCCCTGGATGTGATTTCAAGCTACCGTAAGCTCAATGCCGATCATCGTTCTAAATTTTTTATGATGCTCGCTGAAGAATTCAATATTGATGCTGAGCAGTTGACAAAGGCGGCGCAAAGTTTTGCAGCAGATCCAAATGCAAGAAATTACATTCGCCTACAGAAGATTTCTGAATCCCCGCGCCAAGAGCTTTTAAGACGTCTAAACCGAGCCCCGAGCGGCACAGCTGCAGTCGTCGAAATGCGTCGCGATCTTTTGACCTTACTTAATAAGAAACCTGAGTTGATGGGCGTGGACTACGACATGCGACACCTCTTGTCGTCTTGGTTTAACCCCGGTTTTTTGAAGATGCACCGCGTTGACTGGAAGTCGCCAGCAGAAATTTTGGAGAAAATTATTGCCCATGAGGCCGTCCATGCCATTGATGGTTGGGATGATCTGCGCCGGCGTTTGCAACCCGATCGACGTTGTTTTGCATTTTTCCATCCCCAACTACCCGATGAGCCTTTGATCTTTGTGGAAGTTGCCCTACTTCCTGAGATACCAGTTGCCATCATGCCCTTGGTGGATAAAAAATCGACCCCAGTGGAACAAACCAACCAATTCAAGGTGGCTGCTTTTTACTCCATCAGTAATTGCGAGTCTGGACTGCGTGGTGTTTCGATGGGTAACTTCTTAATTAAGCGCGTTGCTGAGCAACTCCATGCCGAGTTCCCAGGATTAAAAACCTTTGTGACCTTATCACCGATTCCGGGCCTCATGGAGTGGATTACGGATGGAGCGCATTTGGGTGACCTGCCAAACTCCGAAAAAGTGAAGCCAGCGATTCGCAAGGCTCGCGATGATGCGCTTGAACTTTTGAAACTCAATGGTGCTAATTGGATGGATAAACTCGGCAAGGCTTGGCATCCGGATCAATGCAGTGAGAAAGAAAAGACTGCCATGATGGCTTTAACCGCGATTTACCTGACAGTAGTTACCCCAAGTCGGGACGGAAATCCAGTAGCTAAATTTCATTTAGGTAATGGTGCAAAGCTTCATCAAATTAATTGGGCAGGGGATTTGTCGAAGAATGGACTGCGTCAATCGGCTGGTTTAATGGTGAATTATCTGTATGATTTGTCGAGCGTTGAAGAAAATCACGAGCGTTTTGTGAATGGCGAGATTATCTTTTCCCGTTCCGTTGGTAAATTAATCAATGTTTAAGGTGCTCGAAGTCCTATATAAGACCTCTGCGTAAGTTTTTTGGGGGTTTGCCCGAGTTTTTGAAGTTCGATTTAGAATGTTGTTCGCAATTGATTTACCCTTTATAAGAATTGAAGAGGAGACAAATAATGGCATTAATTCAGAAGAAAAAAATAGCGGGCTTAGTGCTTAGCTTATTAGCAGTAGTGGGTTTATCAAGCACCGCTCATGCGCAAGAGTGGCCAGTAAAAACCGTTACTTTTTTGAATCCATTCCCAGCTGGTGGTGGTACGGATGCATTTGCCCGTCCCTTGGCTGCTCAGTTAACCGAGCAATTGGGTAAGCAGTTCATTATTGATAACCGTGGCGGCGCAGGCGGTACGGTAGGCGCATCGGTTGCAGCAAAAGCAGCTCCAGATGGCTATACCTGGTTTATTGGTGCGTCGCATCACACAATTGCTCCTTCCATGTATAAGAACTTGGACTATGACATTCAAAAGAGTTTTATTCCTGTCGCTCTTCTAGCCAGCGTTCCACAGGTATTGGTAGTGAACCCCAATCGTGTTAGTGCTCGTAACTTAAAAGACTTCATTGCACTCATGAAGAAAAATCCTGGTAAATATAATTTTGCAAGCGCAGGTAGTGGCACAGTCCATCACTTAGCTGGTGAGTTATTTAAGATCCAGACAGGGACCTTCATTGTTCACATTCCTTATCGTGGCGCTGGCCCGGCAATGAGCGACCTCTTAGCTGGTCAGGTTGATTTGGAATTCGATGGCTTGGGTACTTCAGCTCCACAAATTAATGCTGGTAAGTTGTTTGCGATCGCTGTTGCTTCTGAGAAGCGCAATCCAGCGATTCCAAACGTACCAACTTTTGTAGAAGCTGGTTTGCCTGACTATCGTGTATCGACTTGGTACGGCATGTTTGCTCCTGCTGGCACACCAAAGCCAATTATCGACAAGATGACAGCTGAAGTGCAAAAGGCGCTGAATTCACCAAAATTGAAGGCGATTTGGGCTCAAAACGGTGCGGACAATCCTAATCTTTACGGAGAGGCATTTGGTAAGCAAGTGGCTTCTGACGTAACTCGTTGGGCTGATGTTGTTAAGAAATCAGGCGCTAAGCTCGATTAATTTTGTATTCGCAGTTAAGGGTTTTGAGTGAACTTATACGCATTATTAGAGTCTGGCTTTCCTAAAAATCGCGAGGACTGTGCACTAGAAACCCATGACGGGCTGTATTACTCGTGGCGCGATCTCGATCGCGCCACGGCCATGATGGCAAATCTTCTCAAAAGCTTGAAGCTACCCCAGGGCTCTCGAGTCGCTGTCCAAGTTGAAAAATCCCCAGAAGCACTCTTCTTGTATCTGGCCACCCTACGTGCTGGGTATGTGTATTTACCGCTGAACACTGCTTATCAAGAGTCTGAGATTCAGTATTTTTTAGAGAACGCAGAACCGGCCGTAGTTGTTTGCAGTTCCAAGAATTTCTCTTGGATCTCAAAGATTGCGTTTAAGAGTGGCACCCAAAATGTATTCACCCTCGATGAGAATCGGACTGGATCGCTTTTAGATCGGGCTGCCCAATGTTCCGATCAATTTAATACTGTTAAAAAGGCCGACGACGATCTTGCCGCTATTTTGTATACCTCGGG
>JBDLUB010000132.1:0-4246 GCA_039805525.1 Pseudomonadota bacterium
AATCGGAACCACCACTGGCAAGAGCGAAGGAATAATCATTTCCTTAATCGCTGCTGAGGTGAGCATATCCACAGCCTTACCGTACTCTGGCTTTGCAGTCCCCTCCATAATGCCTGGGATTTCCCTGAACTGACGGCGCACTTCCTCCACTACCGCACCAGCACAACGGCCTACCGCCTCCATGGCCATTGCTCCAAAGAGATAAGGAATCAAGCCGCCAATAAAGAGGCCGATGATCACCATATGGTTAGAGAGATCAAAGGTGACTTGCTGACCAATCTCTTCTAGGGCATGGGTGTAGTCCGCAAAGAGCACCAAGGATGCAAGACCCGCTGAACCAATCGCATAACCTTTGGTGACCGCCTTGGTAGTGTTACCCACCGCATCTAATGGGTCGGTAATATCGCGTACCGAATCCGGCAAACCTGCCATCTCGGCAATACCACCAGCGTTGTCCGTAATTGGGCCGTATGCATCAAGCGCCACCACAATCCCTGCGAGCGAGAGCATGGCCGTTGCGGCTACGGCAATTCCGTATAGACCAGCTAAGTAATAGGCCGCAAAGATGGCGATACAAACAAAGATCACTGGATAAGCGGTCGAGCGCATCGACACACCTAAGCCTGCAATGATGTTCGTGCCATGACCTTTGGTAGAGGCTTCGGCGATATGCTTCACTGGTTTGTAATCGGTACCGGTGTAGTACTCGGTGATCCACACCAAACCTGCAGTGAGTAACAGACCAACAATCGATGAGCCAAACAAGCGCCACTGACTACCCGGAATTCCTAGGGCGTCATCCGGGATGATCCACTGCGTCACAAAGTAGAAACCAACGAGTGAGATCACACCTGAGATGATTAAGCCTTTATACAGAGCGGGCATGACATTTTTCATGCCGGGGCTTGCTTTAACAAACGAGCAGCCAATGATCGAGGCAATGATCGAAATGCCGCCAAGGACTAATGGGTACACCACCGCCGCAACGGGAGCATTCATGACCATCAGTGCACCTAAGACCATGGTTGCAATTAAGGTCACCGCATAGGTCTCAAATAAGTCGGCAGCCATTCCTGCGCAGTCACCCACGTTATCACCCACGTTATCGGCAATCACCGCGGGATTGCGGGGATCATCCTCTGGAATACCCGCTTCGACTTTACCCACCAAGTCGGCACCTACGTCCGCACCTTTGGTGAAGATGCCGCCGCCCAGACGCGCAAAGATTGAAATTAGGGAGGAGCCAAAGGCTAAACCAATTAAGGGGTGCAACACGTCCGAGAGGTCTTGGCCGTTATCCATCGATACCAGGAGCATAAAAAATACGCCAACACCCAAGAGTCCTAAACCAACCACAAGCATGCCGGTAATGGCACCACCCTTGAAGGCGACGTTCAGCGCTTGGTTCATGCCCTGAGTCGCTGCTTGCGCAGTACGCACATTCGCACGCACCGAGACGTTCATACCGATGAAGCCACAAGCACCCGATAACACTGCACCGATCACAAAACCAATCGCGGTTGCTAAATCGAGGAAGACCGCCATCAGGATGGTCAACACCACACCCACAATCGCAATCGTTTTATATTGGCGCGCTAGATAAGCAGCCGCACCCTGCTGAATTGCTTCGGCAATCTCGACCATCTTGGCGTTGCCAGTGTCTTGTTTAAGAATCCACGTGCGCATCACAAAGCCGTAGACCACCGCAATGACACCGCACGCTAAGGCAAAATACAAACCAACAGTCACATCACTCATGCTAAATCACTCCTACTTGGTTGAGGATTCAATTTAATTTTGATACGACAATCTTGCTATTTGCCTAAAGGCTTAAAATAGCAAGCCTAGCTTTCAAAAGTATCCAACAGATTTAGTGATTTGCCACTTTGCTAAGATCAGGGTATCTACTAAGCAGACCGATTTTTATTTAATTTGGAGCATCTATGAGTCTTGATAACGTCAGCCCAGGAAAACGGGTTCCCGAGAACTTTAACGTCATTATTGAAATCCCCATGAATGCCGACCCCATTAAATATGAGGTCGACAAGGAAACCGGGGCGATCTTCGTAGACCGCTTTATGGGTACCGCGATGCACTATCCCTGCAACTATGGCTACATCCCCAAGACCATTGCGGGGGACGGCGATCCGGTCGATGTCTTGGTAATCACACCCTTTCCGTTGATCCCTGGAGTGGTGGTCAGCTGCCGTGCCCTAGGCGTTTTACAAATGAACGATGAAGCCGGTGATGATGCCAAATTATTAGCTGTTCCCGAAGATCGCATTTTGTCCATTTACAGCCATTGGGAGAGCGCCGAAGACATTAACCAAATGCGCCTGAATCAGATTCAGCATTTCTTTGAGCATTACAAAGATCTCGAAAAAGGCAAGTGGGTCAAAGTCAAAGGTTGGGGCTCGATTGCTGACGCGCATAAAGAGATTACTGATGGCATTGCCCGCTATCAGAAAGAAAAGGCATAAATATGAATCGGCATGGCGTCGGCAATGAGTGATCGCGCTCATTCCCCCATGCAGATTGCCATGGCACAACTCAATCCTCTTTTAGGGGATTGTGCTGGTAATGCGCAAGCGATCTTTGGGGCGGCGCAAGATGCCCATCGACAAGGAGCTAGCCTACTTTTAACGCCAGAGCTTTCCTTAACTGGCTACCCCCCAGAGGATCTTTTACTGCGCCCCGGATTTATTCAAGAAACGCAGACTGTTCTGCAATCCTTATGCAAACAACTAAAGGGATTGGAAGGCCTCACCGTGATTGTGGGCCATCCCTACGAATCCGATATAGGTTTACGCAATGCCGCGTCGGTGATTCAGGATGGAAACGTGATTGCCACGTACTTCAAACAGGAATTGCCAAATCATGAAGTGTTTGATGAGAAGCGTTATTTCGTGGCGGGTGAGAATGCCTGCGTTTTTGAACACCATGGCTTAAAACTGGGTGTTTTGTTGTGCGAAGATATTTGGCATCCAAAGCCTGCGCGTTTAGCAAAAGATGCTGGCGCACAAATGCTACTAGCACTCAATGCCTCGCCCTACCACCTTCAAAAAGAACATGCTCGCTACGAACTACTCAAAGAGCAGAGTCAAGTCTATGGCCTATCAATCCTTTATCTCAATATGGTAGGTGGACAAGACGAACTCGTCTTTGATGGTGGCTCGTGCGCAGTCAACTCTCACGGCGAGCTCGTCTTTGCGATGCCGCAGTTTCAAGAAGGGGTCAGATTTATTGAGGTCTTGGGAGGCGAACCGCAACGCGGCGAGATTACTCCGGCATTAACAATTGAGGCGCAAGTGTATTCAGCGCTTGTGATGGGGACGCGTGATTATGTTCGCAAGAACCGTTTTCCAGGAGTGATTCTTGGTCTGTCGGGCGGTGTGGACTCTGCTTTGGTCTTAGCGATTGCCGTCGATGCACTGGGAGCAGAGCAAGTGCGCGCAGTCATGATGCCCTCGCCCTACACCGCTGAAATTTCTTGGCTCGATGCTCGTGAGTTAGCCTCTAATTTGGGTGTGCAATACGATGAGATTTCGATTCAGGAGCCGGTGAGGACCTTTGAAGATGCATTACGAGCACAGTTTGCTAATTTACCGAGCGACACCACTGAAGAAAATATTCAGGCGCGGGTACGCGGCACGATTTTGATGGCCCTGTCTAATAAAACGGGTCGCTTGGTTCTCACCACCGGCAATAAGAGTGAGATGGCTGTTGGGTATTGCACCCTTTACGGGGATATGGCCGGGGGCTTTGCGGTGATTAAGGATATTGCCAAGACTCTGGTCTATCAATTATGTCGCTATCGCAATCAGATCAAACCAGTGATTCCAGAGCGAATACTGACGCGCGCCCCGTCAGCAGAGTTACGCCCCAATCAAACCGATCAAGATAGCCTACCGCCTTATGACGTACTCGATGCGATCTTGACTCGCTACATGGAGCAAAATCAATCAAGCACTGAGATCATTGCGGCAGGCTATGATTCTGCGGCAGTGCAAAAAATTACCCGCCTCATTCAAATCAATGAATACAAGCGACGTCAGGCTCCTCCGGGCGTCAGAATTACTGCACGCGCTTTTGGCCGCGATTGGCGCTACCCCATTACTTCTGGAGCAAAACTCTAGGCCTAAAAATAGTGGGGGCATGAATAGGTCATGATCCTTGAGTATGATGGAGGCAAAGGAGACGTTATGAAACTGATTACATCCGTTATTAAACCCTTCAAACTTGATGA
>JBDLUB010000133.1:0-4245 GCA_039805525.1 Pseudomonadota bacterium
GCTCTGTTTGAAGATCTTGGAAAATCCTGGCCCCAATTTGACGGGTTTGTCCATTCAATTGGATTTGCACCCCGTGAGGCAATTGCTGGCGATTTTCTCGAGGGTTTGAGTCTGGAAGCATTCAAGATTGCCCACGATATCTCTGCATACAGTTTTCCAGCAATGGCAAAAGAAGCACTGCCCATGCTAAGCCCCAATGCCGCCCTACTGACCTTGACCTATTTAGGGTCGATGCGCAACGTTCCCAACTACAACACCATGGGACTGGCCAAAGCATCCCTCGAGGCTTCGGTTCGTTATTTAGCAGGCTCACTTGGACCCAAAGGCATTCGCGTTAATGGTATTTCAGCTGGTCCGATTAAAACTCTGGCTGCCTCCGGTATTAAAGGATTTGGAAAAATTCTAGATGCGGTTGAAAAAACCGCCCCTCTGCGACGCAATGTGACAGTAGATGATGTTGGTAATGCCGCCTCATTCTTACTATCTGATTTAGCCAGCGGCATCACTGCAGAGATTATTTATGTCGATAACGGCTTTAGCCAAGTGGTTGGCGGTATGGACGAGGTTTAGAAATCGCTTCTCCGGATCAATCACAGCCACCAATACCGCTGCGAGAGGCGCTAGCGTACTGGCTCAAACTCGGATTTATTAGTTTTGGCGGGCCGACCGCTCAGATTGCCATGATGCATGATGAGCTAGTCGAGAAAAAACGTTGGATCTCCGAGCGTCGTTTTTTGCATGCCCTGAATTACTGCATGCTTCTTCCCGGCCCAGAGGCTCAGCAATTAGCTACCTATCTAGGTTGGCTCATGCATCGCACCTGGGGCGGCATTCTGGCGGGCACCTTCTTTATTCTGCCCTCGCTCTTGATTCTGATTGCGCTCTCATGGATTTATCTCGAGTTCGGGCAAACCCCTTTGATTGCGGCGCTGTTTGAGGGAATCAAACCAGCGGTTACTGCGATCGTGATCGTGGCGGTGATCCGCATTGCAAAACGCAGTATTCGTCACGCCATACTAGCCTGGCTTGCCTTCCTATCCTTTATCGCTATCTTTATTTTTAATGTTCCTTTTCCGCTCATTATTGTGAGCGCAGGACTCTTTGGATTCTGGTTGGGTCAGCGCCACCCATCCCTGTTTGCACAACAAGCCCATTTGCCATCACATCGCAGCGACTCTGATATTCAAGCCCTCATCAATGATCACACCCCCACTCCAGAGCATGCTCGCCATAATGCAAACCGTCTTTATCGACATTTAAGTATTGGGGTTTTATTGTGGCTCATTCCACTAGTCGTTTTGATCCTGATTGAAGGTTGGAAAACGCTCTATCCACAATTAGCTTGGTTTTTTACCAAAGCAGCATTCCTAACCTTTGGAGGCGCATATGCAGTCCTGCCTTACGTCTTTCAAGGTGCTGTTGAACATTACCAATGGTTAACAGCCCCACAAATGATGGATGGCTTAGCCTTAGGCGAGACCAAACCAGGACCACTCATTATGGTGGTTGCCTTTGTGGGATTTCTGGCAGGGTTTGCCAATGACACGGTCTTAGGAGGCCTCGGATTTTGGGGAGGAGTACTGGGGGCTTGCGTGGCGACATGGTTTACTTTTTTGCCATCGTTCTTATTTATTTTTCTAGGCGCCCCTTTAATTGAATCCACCCATGGTAATGTGCGATTTACCGCACCACTGACCGCAATCAGCGCAGCAGTGGTTGGTGTAATTGCCAACCTGGGGGTGTTCTTTGCCTATCAGGTATTTTTTCCGAAGGGCTTCTCCGGTGGCTTATCGGTGTTTGCGCTTCTCATTTGTTTAGCGTCTTTAGTTCTCATGCTTCGTCTCCAGTGGGGCGTGATTCGTACTTTAGGTCTGGCAGGACTTTTGGGTATTCTGTTTGCTACCAATGGTGGGCTGTTTTCCTAGGGTTTGATTACTAAGCCTGGTGCCAAACTTGGCATAATGGCGCCATGAGAATCGACGAAGCCACACTATCCCATCTCCAAGAGTGGATTGGTAAATCCGAGCGTTACCCAGATCAGGTGACCGCCGCTCCCTACCGCGCACTCTCCGCAACCCTCGACCGCAATGATCCCGAGCCAGCTCCAGGTATTTTTCTGCCGGAGCTATGGCATTGGTTGTATTTTTTGCCACACCCTCAACAGTCCGAAATTGGTCCGGATGGTCATGCTAAGCGCGGCGGCTTCTTGCCACCCGTGCCGCTACCACGTCGCATGTGGGCCGGTGGTCGACTGCGTTGGGTAGGTGAACTCCAAATTGGGGATGCGATTGAACGCGTATCTACTATTAAGTCGGTCACTCACAAATCAGGGCGCACCGGCGATTTGCTATTTGTCTTGGTTGAACATCAAATCTCCAATCAAAAAGGGCTTGCACTAACCGAAGAGCATGACATTGTGTATCGTGCAGCCCCAAGTCCCGATGAGAAACCACCGGCTCCAACACCCGCTCCTCGCGATGCGCAGTGGACCAAGGTCATTAATCCCGATCCAGTTCTTTTATTTCGCTACTCGGCACTCACCTTTAATGGCCACCGTATTCATTACGACCGCAGTTATGTCACACAAGAGGAAGGTTATCCGGGCTTAATCGTTCACGGTCCCTTGATCGCCACTCTCTTAGTGGATCTGGTCAGAGAGCATCACCCCGGTAAAAAGCTGCAATCCTTCGAGTTCAGAGCAATTCGTCCAACTTTTGACATCCATCGCATGAAAGTGAATGCCGCGTTAGATGGTGATGATCCTAGCGGTCAAACCTTGCGGGTCTGGGCAGAAGATCATGAAGGTTGGCTAACCATGCAAGCCAAAGCAGTGTTGAGCAAATAGCAATGACGACCCATTACTCTGCTGAACTTGCGCGCTTTGCAAGCCAATTGCAATTTGAGGACATTCCCGAAGAGGTCATTTCACGGGCGGAAGATTTGTTGGTGGATTGGTTTGCTTCTGCGATTGGCGGCAAAGGTGCTAAACCAGTTGAGATCATCACGCAATTTGCCCAATCGATGGGACCAGTATCACAAACTGCGGTTACCGGATCCGCAGAAATCATTGTGTCGCGCTCGATATCGAGTCCATTTCTTGCGTGTTTAGCCAATGCCGCTGCATCGCATGTCGTTGAGCAGGACGACGTTCATAATGGCTCGGTCTTTCATCCAGGAACCATCGTATTTCCAGCGGCATTAGCGCTCGCCCAAGCCCAACAACTGAGTGGCCGCGAGTTCTTAACCGCTGCAGTGGTTGGCTATGAAGTCGGCATCCGAGTTGGCGAATTCTTGGGCCGCTCCCACTACAAAATTTTTCATACTACGGGCACCGCGGGTACCTTAGCGGCTGCCGCAACCGTCGGTCGTTTACTCAAATTGAGTCCGGAGCAAATGCTGCACGCCTTTGGTTCGGCTGGCACGCAATCCGCCGGTCTTTGGGAGTTCTTACGTGATGCTGCGGATTCCAAGCAGCTGCATACTGCTCACGCCAGCGCCACTGGCCTGATGTCTGCCTACTTGGCACAAGCGGGATTTACTGGTGCTCAGAAAATACTCGAGGGCGTACAAGGTCTTGCGGCAGGCACATCGACCGATGCTAACCCAGAAAAATTAATTGATCGTCTGGGCTCGCGTTGGTGTTTAGCGGAGACCTCGTTCAAATATCATGCCTCGTGTCGCCACACCCATCCTGCAGCAGATGCCTTATTGCAAGTGATTCAGAAACACGCTGTGAAGATGGATGAGATTGACCGGATTGAGACCTTGGTGCATCAAGGTGCCATTGACGTTCTTGGACCCGCCAGTGAGGCAACGACCTTGCACCAATCCAAATTTTCAATGGGCACGGTTCTTGCGCTCATCTGCAAGTTTCAATTTGCCGGTCTCGATGAGTTTGCCAAACACTTTAATGATCCCGAGATTTGCGCGCTGCGCAATCGGGTGAGCATGATTTTGGATCCCGAGGTTGATCAGGCTTATCCGCAGCGTTGGATTGGTAAGGTAAAGGTGTATCTTAAAAATGGTCGCGTTTATGAAGGTCGCGTCGACGAACCTAAGGGTGATCCAGGCAATACGCTATCACGAGCTGAAATCGAGGAGAAAGCCCTACGTTTAGCTGCGTTTAGTGGCGGCGCTTCCGAACCCGAAATGCGCAAAGCCATTGCATTGTTATTTGATATTCGCCGTGCAAGCGCTGTCCCATTTATTTTTTCTAAATAAGGATTGCTGCCATGAACCTCCCCC
>JBDLUB010000134.1:0-4244 GCA_039805525.1 Pseudomonadota bacterium
GGTATCAAAGCAGCCTGCTTTTCGGCAAGGAACACAATCACCTGGACCTTGCAAAATACACACCTTACCGACGATTTGGGTTCGACTTCGAAGTTGATAAGGGCGCTCACCAATGAAACCATTGGGCCAGGGCCCAAAATTGGTGGGTGGTGTTGGTCCAAATAAAGCAATCGTTGGAATTTCGCATGCGGCAGCAAGATGCGTTACTGATGTATCCACACCGATATACAAAGAAGCACCATCTAATAAGGTTTTTACTTTGGGAAGATTGAGCTGCCCTTTGCTATCAACAACCGATGGTACGACCTCGTGATCGAGTAAGGAGACAATATCTCGGTTGAGCTCAAGATCCTGCTCTGCAGGCGATGCACTTAAGACCACCTGATACTTTAAAGCTACAAGTTCTTTAATCAATTGAGCCCAATACGCTAAAGGCCAGCGCTTATAGCCATTGAGCGGACCTGGATGTAAAACAACATACGGTTGACGAAGTTGGCTTTGTAACACCGGGGTAAGGGCCTCGCCGCCAGGAGGAGTCACTGAGATGGGATTTGCAAAAAGGTCCAGACCCTTGGCGCGGTAGAAGGGTTCGAGAAGCTTGAGTTTTTCAACGATGACATGCTGCTCAAAATAATCGACGGAAACCCAATGCATGCAGATGGAGCGCTTCCACGCACTTTTTTGCCGACTCTTTGGGGTATCTTGTACCACTACACCAACACGGCGAAGTGCAGCGAGCGAACCAAAAAAATAGGCTCGATCGCTAGGTTGGGTGATGATGGCTAAATCGTAACGTTGGAATAGGCGATTAAACAGTTTGAGGTATTCCCATAGATTGGGATGTTCGGAGGTTTCAATCAGCTCATGAACTCCTGGATTACCCTTGAGCATATCGAGCTTGCCGCGATAGCCCAAGAAATCAAATTGAGCCTTGGGCCAAATGCGACGAGCTGCTTCAATTAAAGGTGTGGTGACCAGTACATCCCCAATTTGTCGCGTAGCGATAAAGAGAACTCGGCTTGGATCGTTCATACCTTGATACCAGCCTTGGCCATAATTTTTTCGCGGACTCGCTTTGCATTCTCAGCTGCTTTGGACTGATCGGAGATTCGGTGAAACAGATGAAACACTTCAGTTGACCATGCGCCAGATTGCCGACGAACACCAGCGTTTTGTAAACGAAAGACAAAATCAGCATCCTCGTGACCCCAGCCAGTCATGGACTCATCAAAACCACCAATCGACAGGGCATCCTCTTTCCAGCAAGCCATATTGCAACCTTTAATACGGCGCCAAACAAATTTCTGATAAATACGCCACATACCCGGACCCAACTTTAATACGATGGGCCAGAACTTATTGATTCCACCATTTAAGCGATAGCTAATCAAATTGCTTTTGAAAGCTGCGAAGTTCCACTGCGGCCATCTTAGGATCTTTTGGGTTAATGATTCGCTCAGAAGTACGCGACTGCCAGTCACCATCATTTGTGGCTTGGCAAGTTGACGGTGGCGCTTTACAAAATCCGGTTGCACAATGCAGTCACCATCTAAAAATATGAGGTATTCGCCTTGGGCTGCGCGAATGGCTTGATTGAGAATAATGGTTTTCCGAAACCCCTGATCCTCTTGCCACAAATGTTGGATGGAGTGCTTGGAGCGCTCCATTATGGAGTGAATTAATGTTGCAGTTTCTGGTTTAGAGCCGTCATCAGCAATGATGATTTCAAAGTTTCGATCGGTTTGAGTTTCTAATGATTCTAGGCAAAAGCGCAGGGCTTCTGGCCAGTTATAGGTCGCTAGTAGGATCGAGATTTTGAACATAAATGACCCTAAGTTTTTTGATTCTGAGCACGTGCCATCTGATGGAGTCGCCAAAGCTTCATATAGCGATAATACGTTCCTTGTGCATTGGAGCATGCCAAGGAAAAGCCTTGTGGACCATCTAAAAATCCAGCTCGTAAGAAATAGGTCCGAATGAATGACCAAGCTCCATGCAAGATGGCTTTGATTGGACTCCCTGTTTTACCTTTAGCGAATGCCTGCTGAGCGGAGTCGGTGGAATAGCGCTCCATTTTTGCTCTGACTTGCTCTGGGTTCATAAAGCTGTAATGCAGCATCTGATGCTTTAGTTTGAGAACGGGGCCTTGTGGGATTAAACGTTCATGCACTAAGTCGGAAGAGAACCTTGCGGTGCCCCGCTTAAAAAGGCGATCTACATAGTCAGGAGTCCAGCCAGAATGGCGCATAAAACGTCCGCAGTACCACGATAGGCGTGGGATGGCATAGCAATTGGCTTGCGGTTGACTAAGAACCGTTTTGATCTCCGCACGCAGTTCAGGGGTCAGGCGCTCATCGGCATCGAGCGATAGGACCCAATCCGAGTTTGCTAAGTCAAGAGCCCGGTTTTTTTGGGGTCCAAAACCGGGCCAATCCTCAGGGGAGCTGGTAAGCGCGCCATACCCCGTTGCAATTTCCAGTGTTTTATCAGTGCTTTGGGTATCTACCACTACAATTTGATCAGCCAGCCCGTCTAATGAGGCTAAACACTCCCCAAGATTGGCTTCCTCGTTCCGAGTGATGAGTATGACTGATAAGGTGGGCATAATTCATTATATGAATGCTTCAGACCGTCAAGCCCTAAATCGATTAATTGGCTATTTACGCCCCCATCTACGCCTGATGATTGGCTCATTAGTGGCTATGGCCTTCGTGGCTGCGTCGGAGACCTCTATCCCCGCTCTCATGAAGCCCCTTTTGGATGACGGTTTTTCGGGGAAGATGAACAATCAACTATGGCTAGTACCGGTTTTCCTGGTGGGGCTGGCTATTGTGCGTAGCGGAGCGCAATTTCTCTCGAACTATTTACTGACTAAGGTAATTAGCAACATTTTGCTAAAGCTACGCGAACAAATGTTTGCCAGACTCTTGCGTGCCAAGACCGAGTATTACCAAAAAACCACGGCCTCGAACTTAATTAATGCAGTGGTCTTTGAGGTCAATAATGTTCTATCGATTATGGGTGGCATGTTGATCAGTCTGGTGCGCGATCTGCTGACTGTGATTGGTTTGATGGGGTATTTGTTGTATTTGAACTGGCGCTTAACATTGGTCGTCTTTGTGATTTTTCCGATCATTGCCTATGTAATGAGCAAGATCAATAAACGCTTGCGTAGCCTCAATCGTCAACAGCAGAGTATGACTAGTGAGTTAGCGTACGTAGTTGAGGAGGCCGCAGCCGGACATAAGATAGTGAAGGTGCATGGCGGCGAAGATTATGAGATGCGTCGTTTTATGGAGAAAGCCGAGCAATTACGTAAGTTCACACTGAAGGCAGCGGTTGCTGGCGGATTAAATCAGCCGATCACTCAATTGGTTGCCTCGATGGCTTTATCGGTAGTTCTAGTCATTGCCATCATGCAATCGGCCAGCCAGGGCGTGACGGTTGGAAGTTTTGCAGCGTTTATTACCGCGATGCTGTTAATCGTTTCTCCGCTCAAACACTTGGCTGATATTAATCAGCCTTTGCAACGAGGGCTCACTGCCGCCGAGATGATCTTTCAGTTAATTGATCAGCCGGTTGAGGAGGAGAAGGCGCAAACATCGAATCTTAAGCGGCTAGAGAAGGCTAAAGGTGAAATTAGGTTTGAAGACCTTTCTTTCTCATACAACCAAGAGGAGGGACGAAAAGATGCCTTACGCAACATCAATCTCAGGATTAAGCCGGGCGAGGTGATTGCCTTTGTGGGGCCATCCGGTGGAGGTAAATCAACGCTAGTTAATTTGTTACCACGTTTTTATCAACCTAAATCGGGTCGGATTATGCTCGATCAAATCCCAATTGAGGAGATTGTGTTAACTGATTTGCGTAAACAAATTTCTTTTGTGAGTCAAGACGTAATTCTGTTTAATGACACCATTGCTGCCAATGTCGCGTACGGCTCGAGCACTAGTGATGATATTGATCGCGGTCGTGTGATTGAAGCGCTAGAGGCAGCTAATTTAGCTAACTTACTGTCTGAGCTACCCAATGGAATTGATACGCCAATTGGAGATAACGGCAATCGTTTATCTGGTGGTCAACGACAACGTCTTGCGATTGCGCGCGCAATCTATAAAGATGCACCTATCCTCATTTTGGATGAGGCAACCTCCGCTCTGGATTCAGAGTCTGAGCGGCAAGTGCAAGAGGCACTCGATCGGCTGATGGCCGGTAGAACCACTTTAGTGATTGCGCATCGGCTA
>JBDLUB010000135.1:0-4233 GCA_039805525.1 Pseudomonadota bacterium
GATAGCAAGGCCGCATACATGCAAAAACGACGTACGAGCCGAGAGCCTTTAGTGAAAGAGCCGATTGATCCGAAGTTTGCAATGCTACTCGATCAGTTTAGTAAGCAACTGAAAGACCATTTTGCGGGTTGGGAGATCTTTGTTCTCACTGCAGACATGGGCTTGCCGGGCCATTTGCGAATGAAAGAGTCCAAACGCACCCCGTTATTTAATGGCCCCTTGGAATGCAGACTCTTCAAGTTTGAGATTCGGGGGCGAAGCGATGCCCAGAAATCGTAAAATAAGATTTCAATCTGAAAGAAATAACAAATGGAATATAAAACCTATATGTGCCTGATCTGCGGCTGGATCTACGATGAAGCCAAAGGTTGCCCGGATGACGGTATTGCACCTGGAACCTTGTGGAAGGATGTTCCCATGAACTGGTCGTGTCCCGAGTGTGGTGCGCGCAAAGATGATTTTGAGATGTGCGTTATCTAATCATCTAGATCTTCTTGATTAATACTATGAGTCAAAACGAACAACTCTTTGCGCGGGCCCAAAAAACGATTCCGGGTGGTGTGAACTCGCCAGTACGGGCATTTCGGCAGGTGGGCGGCATCCCCCGATTCATCAAGCGTGCACAGGGCCCTTATTTTTGGGATGCCGACGATAAGCGCTACGTCGATCTCATCATGTCTTGGGGGCCAATGATTGTTGGGCATGCAAACCCTGAAGTAGTGGAAGCAGTGCAGCGTGCAGCGACTCAGAGTTTTAGTTATGGCGCCCCGACCGCAGGGGAGATTGATCTTGCTGAGCGCATTTGTGAGTTAATGCCAGCAATCGAGCAAATTCGTTTGGTATCCAGTGGTACTGAGGCGACCATGAGTGCCTTGCGTTTAGCTAGGGGCTATACCAATCGGGATTTAATTATCAAGTTTGAGGGGTGCTATCACGGTCATGCCGATAGCTTATTGGTCAAAGCCGGTTCTGGTTTGCTAACTTTTGCCGATTCCACCAAGAATGCGCCCTCATCGGGTGGGGTGCCGCAGGATTTAGTGAAGCACACCTTAGTACTGCCCTATAACGATGTTGGTGCACTGGAAGAGGCTTTTAAGCGTCATGGCGATTATGTGGCTGCATTAATTTTGGAACCTATTGCGGGTAATATGAACTTAATTCGTGCGACCCCCGAGTTTGTGAAGTCGGTTCGTTCGCTCACCCAGCAATATGGTGCCGTATTAATTTACGACGAGGTGATGACGGGATTTCGGGTGGCCTTGGGCGGTACCCAATCTTTGCATGGCATTCAGCCTGATTTAACTTGTTTGGGCAAAGTCATGGGTGGCGGTATGCCTATGGCAGCATTTGGCGGTAAGCGGGAGATCATGGCGAAACTTGCCCCTTTGGGTAATGTGTATCAGGCAGGTACTTTATCTGGCAACCCTGTTGCCGTAGCTGCAGGGGCGAAGACCTTAGAGATTATCTCGAGACCCGGATTTTTTGAGTGCCTGACTGAGCAAACCAAAAAATTAATGGCGGGATTACAGCAAGAAGCCAATCGAGCCAAGATTCCATTCTCGGTCGATAGTGTTGGCGGTATGTTTGGGTTCTATTTTTCGCAAACAGTACCAACTTCATACGAAGCAGTGACCAAAACTGATATTGAAGCCTTCAAACGCTTCTTTCATGCGATGTTGGACGAAGGCGTCTATCTTGCCCCATCCGCTTATGAAGCTGGATTTACATCGATTGCCCACGACAATGCAGTGGTCGATGAGATTATTCGAGCAGCTCAGCAATCGTTTCAGAAGATTTAATACGCTCACATCCGTAGTGGGTGATCGTAGCCCGCCACACTGACTGTCTTAATCGTAAGTAATTTTGAATCCTCAGCCAAACTCTTGGGGTTCATAGTTTCCAGATGATCAAGATCGATTGCAGTTAGGGTGCCGCCCCATACGCAACCAGTGTCAATTCCAATCACTCCTTGGCGATTGAGTAAGCCGAGCGTTGACCAGTGACCAAAGACAATCGGGATCGATTTTGTTTTACGATCAGGCGCTTCAAACCATGGGATATAACCAGCCGGACCACTTTCTAATCCCTCTTTACTCTTGAACTCCATTTCGCCTTGAGGGCTACAAAACCGAATTCGGGTTAGGGTGTTGGTGATTAAACGTAAACGATCAAATCCAGATAATTTTGGATCCCAGCGATTGGGGGTATTGCCATACATTTGGGCTAAAAAATCACGATAGTTTTTATGGCGCAGTGTAATTTCTACTTCATGGGCCAAGGATATGGTTTTCTTAAGACTCCATTGGGGTAAAACACCAGCATGCACCAACAAGACTTTCCCATTGCTCAGCGCCATGGGTCGGTGTCTTAGCCAATCGATGAGCTCACGACGATCAGGTGCAGCCAAAATATCATCAATCGTGTCAAGGGGTTTGGTATCGCGAAGACCTGCATCACATGCTAATAAGTTTAGGTCATGATTACCCAAAATGCACTCCGCTACTCCATCTTCTTGAAGTTGTTTAAGGCGTCGCAGCGTTCCTAATGAGTCTGGACCACGGTTGACGAGATCCCCCAGAAAAATGAATTTAGAACCACGAGGGAGTTTCTTGATGAGTTGATTAAGGGGCTTTAAGCAACCCTGTACATCACCAATCGCAAAGACGCGCGTCATTACTCAAGCCACTTTTTTGACAACGTTGTATCGAATCAAGGTCGCCTTACGGGCTTCATCATGATCGACAATGGGTCGGGGGTAGTCTTTACCCAATACGATGCCAGCAGCCTCAAGCTCAAGTTGCCCTGCAAGCCAGGGCGCATGAATTGATTTATTGGATAGCTTTTCAAGGGCGGGAATGTAGCGGCGAATAAATTTTCCTTCACCATCAAAGCGCTCAGACTGGGTAATGGGGTTAAAGATACGGAAGTAGGGCTGAGCATCACATCCAGAAGACGAGGCCCATTGCCAGCCACCGTTATTAGAGGCAAACTCAAAATCGTTCAGATGCTCCGCAAAGTACTGCTCACCCCAGCGCCAATCGATGCCCAGGTCTTTACATAAAAAACTAGCCACGACCATGCGTAAGCGATTGTGCATATAGCCCGATTGATTGAGTTGATGCATGGCCGCATCGACTAATGGATAGCCAGTTTGTCCATCGCACCAGGCCTTAAACAATTTTTGTGCTTTGGGACCTTGCTCCCAAACAATCTTGTCATAGTCGGGCTTAAATGATTCGCCATCGGCAAGGCGAGGGTGATTGGCCAAAATCATGAAATAGAAGTCTCGCCAGATGAGTTCGCTCAGCCACGTGCTTGCGCCAAGGCTGCCCGAGAGCATTCGACGATGCGCCTCTCGCACCAAGCCCCGAATTGATAACACACCGAAGCGAAGATAGGTCGAAAGATAACTCACCCCTTTGGTTGCTGGGAAGTCTCGGCCAATGTTGTATTGATCAATTCGTTTTAGAAAGTCACCCAAAAAGAGTTCAGCACCCCTCTGACTTGGGGGTAGATACTTTTCTATGCCCGTCGGTCTAAATCCCATGGATTCCAGCGAAGGGATGCCAGTATCGATACTCTTGGGAATGGGGGCATATCGACCCTGTAAGCCAGAATTGGGGAGATCACAGGGGAAGGGCTCAAGATCTGAGGGATTGAGTTTCTTAAGCCATGCATTCTTGTATGGGGTGAAGACCGAGAATACCGTTTCGGAGTTGGTTAAAACTTCAGTCTTCTCAAAAATAACCTGATCCTTGAAATGCTGGAACTCAACCCCATCTATTGCAAGCTTTTGTGCAGTGGTCGCATCGCGCAACATTGCAGAGGGTTCATAGTCATGATTAGTAAAAACTGCTTGCACACCAAGTTGTTTCGCTAGAGCAGGAATCAGTTCGGTCGGGTCACCATGACAGGCAATCATCCCGCTTCCTCGAGCTCTTAGCGTTTTATCTAGATCTTCAATCGTTTGCCAAATGAAATCCACCCTGCGATCAAAACCCTGGCCTTTAGAGAGTAGGGGGTTAAGAATCGTGGTGTCAAAGATAAAGCAAACCCAGACCTGTTGATGCTTTTTTAGGGCGTAATGAAGAGCCGCCTGATCATATAGGCGTAAATCACGTCGAAGCCACACTAATGCACTAGTCATAGGCTCTATCTTATTCGGGAATACGATTTTGATTATGATGCCCCCATGGATAGCCTATTTTTTATAACTTCGAAGATTGTTCAGTT
>JBDLUB010000136.1:0-4222 GCA_039805525.1 Pseudomonadota bacterium
ATGCGCTCACAAATGCCTAGCTATGGCACTCCAGGAAGCGCTGGATTAGATTTGCGCGCCTGCATTGACAACGCAATTGAGCTTGCCCCTGGTCAAACGGAGCTCATTCCAACAGGTCTGGCAATTTATATTGAAGATCCTCGTTACGCCGCGATGATTCTGCCGCGCTCAGGACTCGGTCATAAACACGGAATTGTGTTGGGTAACCTAGTCGGATTAATTGATTCAGATTACCAAGGTCAATTGATGGTGAGTGCTTGGAACCGAGGCTCAACTGCGTTTCGGTTGGAGCCGATGGAGCGATTAGCGCAACTTGTGATTGTTCCAGTACAGCAAGTGGAACTTAAAGTAGTGGCTGAGTTTGAAAGTAGCACCCGGGGAACGGGTGGCTTCGGTAGCACTGGACGCGGATAACTCCGCGCCCAGCGATTTTTCTAGATTTCTTCGACTGGCTCGATACTCGCCTTACTCGATTTACTTGGCGGCTGGTTCGAGGATTGAATCTGCAGCTGCACCTTACCATCCTCATCAATATCCACCACCACCGAACCACCATGGGCTAAGCGCCCAAAGAGTAATTCATCGGCCAATGCTTTACGCACCGTATCCTGAATAATTCGCTGCATCGGTCGCGCGCCCATGAGCGGATCAAAGCCATGTTTCGCCAGATAGGAACGCAAGGCAGTGCTAAAGACCGCATCGACTTTTTTCTCGTGCAATTGCTCTTCGAGCTGCATGAGGAACTTATCGACCACGCGCATGATGATGGACTCGTCCAAAGCCTTAAAGGAGACGATTGCATCTAAGCGGTTTCTAAACTCCGGAGTGAAGAACTTCTTGATGTCTGCCATTTCATCACCTTGCTCACGCGCATTGGTAAAGCCCATGGTCGACTTTTGCATCGCCTCCGCACCCGCATTGGTGGTCATAATGATGATGACATTGCGGAAATCAGTCTTCCGTCCGTTGTTATCGGTTAAGGTGCCGTGATCCATCACCTGCAAGAGGATATTGAAAATGTCCGGATGCGCCTTCTCAATTTCATCGAGCAACAAAACGCAATGCGGTTTCTTTGAAACGGCCTCGGTTAGTAATCCGCCTTGATCAAAGCCAACGTAGCCAGGGGGCGCTCCAATCAAACGGCTTACCGCATGGCGTTCCATGTATTCCGACATATCAAAACGGAGCAGCTCAATACCCATGATGAAGGCCAACTGCTTCGCAACCTCGGTCTTGCCGACCCCGGTGGGACCTGAAAAGAGGAAAGAGCCAATTGGCCGGTCAACCTTACCTAAGCCAGCACGAGTCATCTTGATGGCGCTCGCAAGGGCCTCAATTGCCGGGTCTTGACCGAAAACGACGCTCTTAATATCGCGATCCAAGGTTTGTAGCTTGCTACGATCATCGACCGATACCGATTGCGGTGGGATGCGCGCAATCTTCGCCACAATCTCTTCAATTTCTTGGCGGTTAATGGTTTTCTTCTGCTTTGATTTAGGGAGGATGCGCTGGGCAGCACCTGCCTCATCAATCACATCAATCGCCTTATCGGGCAAATGGCGATCATTAATATATCGAGATGATAATTCAGCAGCGGCTACAAGTGCGGCAGCTGCATACTTGACACCATGGTGCTCCTCAAAGCGCGACTTCAAGCCACGCAGAATTTGTACGGTTTGATCCACAGTCGGCTCTACCACGTCAACTTTTTGGAAACGCCGCGATAGTGCCGCATCTTTTTCGAAGATGCCACGGTATTCAGTAAAGGTGGTTGCCCCAATACACTTAAGCGTACCGCTCGATAGTGCTGGCTTTAGTAGATTGCTCGCATCTAGGGTTCCACCAGAGGCAGCACCCGCACCAATCAAGGTATGTATCTCATCGATAAAAAGGATGCCATGGGGATTGTCTTTTAATGACTTCAGGACGCTTTTGAGCCGCTGCTCAAAATCACCACGGTATTTTGTCCCCGCCAGCAATGCGCCCATATCTAAGGAGTAAACCGTCGCATTTGCCAAAATTTCTGGAACCTCACCCTTTGTGATTCTCCAGGCCAGGCCCTCCGCAATCGCGGTCTTACCTACACCAGCCTCACCAACCAAAAGTGGATTATTTTTACGTCGCCGACATAAAACCTGAATGACCCGCTCGACCTCGCCTTCGCGACCAATTAATGGATCGATCTTGCCTTGACGCGCCATCGCGTTGAGGTTTTGGGTAAATTGATCAAGAGGACTTTCTTTGCCACTACTTGCAGCCTCCTCAGTATCAGGGCTCGCCTCAGCCGCTTTTGCAGGTTCCGTGTTGTCTTTACGAACACCGTGACTAATGAAGTTCACCACGTCCAAGCGGGTTACCCCTTGCTGTTGCAAGAAATACACCGCGTGCGAATCTTTCTCACCAAAGATAGCCACTAACACATTAGCGCCAGTCACCTCTTTTTTACCATTCGAGGTCGACTGCACATGCATGATGGCGCGCTGGATGACTCTCTGGAATCCAAGCGTTGGTTGAGTATCGACCTCTTCTGTTCCAGGGACGACTGGGGTATTGTCATTAATAAAATTTTTCAGTTGGGAACGCAACTCAGCAATATTGACCGCACAGGCCTTCAGAACCTCAACTGAGGTAGCGTTATCCAATAACGCCGACAGCAAGTGCTCAACCGTAATGAACTCGTGGCGCGCTGCGCGAGCGTCCACAAAAGCCATATGCAAACTTACTTCCAGTTCTTGAGCAATCATGCTTCCTCCATAGTGCACTGCAATGGGTGACCCGCTTCACGGGAACGTTCTATGACTTGATGGACCTTGGTCGAGGCCACATCGCGGGTATAGATACCGCAAACGCCTTTTCCTGCCAGATGCACTTGCAACATGATGCGAGTTGCCGTCTCTTGATCTTTATTAAAGTATTCCTGAATCACCATCACCACAAATTCCATCGGTGTGTAGTCGTCGTTTAACAACATCACTTTGTACATGGCCGGCACCTTGACCTTTTCGGCCTGCCGTTCCAATAAAACCGTGTCTTCCTTAAACGGGGTGACTGGGCTTCCTCCGGGGGGTGTTTTGGAATTACGACTCATGAGAAACATTCTAACCACACCGCAAAACTCTGCAATAAATCCACGCAAATCAGGTTTTCATCTGACGAAAACCATTCAAAATCAAGGCATATTTGTCATATTGGGGCGTTTTTATGAAAAAAAAGGGTTTTTCCTAGTGATATTGAGTCATATTTCCTTGACACCCCTCCAAAAAGGGCAAACAATCAATCCTGTGGTGTTTTTCTCGTTTGAGATTTACCTGCATTAGGCGTGTTGCGGAGTAAGACTGATCAAAAGGTATTTCCCCTCTTCACGGTTGTCTTTAGATTTTTGTAATGGAGTTCGCATGGCGACCGGAGTTGTTAAGTGGTTTAATGATGCAAAAGGTTTCGGTTTTATCAAACCGGATGATGGAGAAGAAGAGTTGTTTGCACACTTTAGTGCAATCACGATGAGTGGCTTTAAAACCCTCAAAGAAGGTCAAAAAGTAACGTTTGACATTACTCAAGGCCCAAAAGGTAAACAGGCAACCAATATTCAAGCTGCCTGATCACTAGCTGATCCCAAGTAAAAACCCCAGGCTTCAACCTGGGGTTTTTCTTTTAGAGTTCTTGCCAATTACATATTGTCAATCATGACTTGACCAAATCCTGAGCACGAAACTTGGGTCGACCCTGGTAATAAACGCGCAAAGTCATAGGTGACCTTCTTCGAAAGAATAGCTTTTTCCATCGAGGAAATAATCAAGTCCGCCGCTTCGGTCCAGCCCAGATGACGCAGCATCATCTCAGCAGATAAGATTTCGGAGCCAGGATTAACGTAATCTTTGCCAGCGTATTTTGGAGCTGTACCGTGCGTGGCCTCAAACATCGCAATGCTGTCCGACATATTGGCGCCCGGGGCAATTCCAATTCCGCCAACTTGGGCAGCGAGCGCGTCCGAGATGTAGTCGCCGTTCAGATTCAAGGTCGCAATCACACTGTACTCATTGGGGCGCAATAAGATCTGCTGCAAGAACGCATCGGCAATCACATCCTTAACAATGATGTCTTTGCCGGTTTTAGGGTTCTTAAACTTACACCATGGGCCACCATCAACCAGTTGCGCTCCAAATTCTTTCATGGCTAACTCATAGCCCCAATCACGGAAACCCCCTTCGGTAAATTTCATGAT
>JBDLUB010000137.1:0-4184 GCA_039805525.1 Pseudomonadota bacterium
CGTGGTTGGTTCTGGTCCCGCAGGAATGGCAGCAGCTCAACAGTTAGCGCGAGTTGGTCATGATGTGACCGTTTATGAAAAGAATGATCGGGTAGGTGGTTTGCTGCGCTACGGTATTCCTGACTTTAAGATGGAAAAGTGGTTGATTGACCGACGGGTCGAGCAAATGCAAGCCGAAGGCGTTACTTTCGCTACTGGTGTTTTTATTGGTAAAGAAACACTTGGCAAGGAAGTGAAGAACTATGCTCAAAAAACCGTGAGCCCGGATGAATTACTTAAGAGCTTTGATGCAGTCATTATCAGTGGCGGCGCTGAACAACCCCGCGATTTACCAGTCCCTGGTCGTGAGTTAAGTGGAATTCATTTTGCTTTGGAGTTTTTAATTCCACAAAATAAAGAAGTGGCGGGCGATCTCAAAAATGAGATTCGGGCAACGGATAAGCATGTGGTTGTAATTGGTGGTGGCGATACGGGTTCAGATTGCGTTGGTACATCTAATCGGCATGGTGCAAAGCATGTTACGCAGTTTGAGTTATTGCCTCAGCCACCTGAAGAAGAGAATAAGCCTTTAGTTTGGCCGTATTGGCCAACCAAACTTCGCACCTCGTCTTCACATGAAGAGGGCTGTGAGCGCGATTGGTCAGTTGCCACTAAGCGGTTTGAAGGCAAAAACGGCAAAGTAGAAAAACTCATTGGGGTGCGTTTGGAGTGGAAAGACGGCAAGATGAGTGAGGTCCCAAATTCAGAGTTTGAAATCAAGGCCGATTTGGTTTTGCTTGCCATGGGTTTTGTTTCCCCGGCACAGCAAATCTTAAATGCCTTTGGTGTAGAAAAAGATGCGCGCGGCAATGCAAAGGCCACAACGGACGGTCATCATGCCTATCACACTAATATACCCAAGGTGTTTGCGGCAGGTGATATGCGGCGTGGCCAATCCTTAGTGGTTTGGGCAATTCGGGAGGGTCGCCAATGTGCACGCGCGGTCGATGAGTATTTAATGGGATCGTCGGTATTACCCCGATAATCAAGTGATGCCCTCTACTCTCACCCCAGGCGCGATTGATTCGCCCGTTGTTTCGATTCGCGGCGTGGATTTTTCGTATGCCCCGGGTGAGCGTCAAATTTTGGGTGGGCTTCATATGGAGTTTCGCCGCGGCCAAGTGGTTGCGGTGATGGGCGGTTCTGGTTGCGGTAAGACCACGGTACTACGATTGATCGGCGGACAGGTGACCGCTCAAACGGGCTCAGTGGAGTTTGAGGGTCGTGAGATTTCTGCGATGAATAGTGATGAGCTGATGCAAGCAAGGCGTCGTATGGGCATGCTATTTCAGTTCGGCGCCTTATTTACTGATTTGAGTGTGTTTGAGAACGTTGCTTTTCCATTGCGCGAGCATACAAATTTAAGTGAAGAGCTGATTCGTGATTTGGTGCTGATGAAATTAAACGCCGTGGGTTTGCGTGGCGCTCGCGATTTAATGCCATCACAGATTTCAGGTGGCATGGCAAGGCGCGTCGCATTAGCACGCGCGATCGTTTTAGACCCACCTTTGATTATGTATGATGAGCCCTTTGCCGGACTTGATCCGATCGGACTTGGCATTACGGCGCGCTTAATCCGCAATCTCAATGATGCCTTGGGCGCAACCAGCATACTGGTGACACACGACGTTGAAGAGACCTTCGAGATCGCAGACTATGTGTACTTTATTGCCAATGGCAAGATTGGAGCACAAGGAACGCCCGATGAACTCAATCGCTCAACCGATCCCTTTGTTCGTCAATTCTTAGACGCATCTCCTGAAGGCCCGGTGCCGTTTAATTACCCGGGCCCTGATTTAGCTACTGATTTTGGATTGCACCGTTCATGAATCTCGAACCAAGCTCTAAATCAAATCCAATCACAAACGTATTGGGTGATCTCGGATTTTTTATTCGTAAAAATATTACGGGTCTTGGGTATGCCGCCCGCATGTTTTTCTTGGTGTTGATGCGTTCTGGCGGGTTGCTTAAAAGACCGCGCCTAGTATCGGATCAAATTTTGTTCGTTGGTAATTATTCGTTTGTGATCATTACCGTATCGGGTTTATTTGTTGGCTTTGTATTGGGCTTGCAAGGCTATTACACCTTAACGCGTTATGGTTCCGAGCAGGCTCTAGGCTTACTGGTTGCTTTGTCATTGACACGTGAACTGGGCCCCGTCATTACTGCTTTATTGTTTGCGGGTCGTGCCGGTACTTCGCTCACAGCGGAGATTGGTCTTATGAAAGCCGGAGAGCAGTTATCCGCCATGGAGATGATGGCGGTTGATCCTTTGCGCCGAGTGATCGCACCTCGTTTATGGGCCGGGATTATTGCGATGCCGATTTTGGCTACCATCTTTACTGCGGTTGGTGTTCTGGGCGGCTATCTAGTGGGCGTACCCCTGATTGGGGTCGATAGCGGTGCATTTTGGTCGCAAATGCAAGGTGGCGTCGATTTATTTGATGATATTACCAACGGCTTTATTAAAAGCATTGTCTTTGGGGTGGCCGTGACATTTATTGCTCTCTATCAGGGTTATGAGTCAAAACCCACTCCGGAAGGAGTATCGCAAGCGACCACGAGGACCGTAGTCCTTTCATCCTTAGCAGTATTAGCTTTAGATTTTTTATTGACCGCGATGATGTTCTCCAACTAAAGCGCAGGCCAAGATCAGAATAAACTAGGATTCTTATGAAAAAAAGTGCGATTGATATTTGGGTTGGATTATTCGTAACGATCGGCATGTTGGCCATGCTTTTCTTGGCGCTTAAGGTGGGCAATATGAGCGCTGTGTCATTTGCGCCAACGTACACGGTCTCGGCCCGCTTTGACAATATTGGCGGCTTAAAGCCGCGTGCACCGGTAAAAAGTGCTGGCGTTGTGGTCGGCCGTATTGCAAGCATTCAGTTTGATGACACAACTTATCAAGCCACAGTGACGATGACGATTGAAAAGGCCTATCAGTTCCCCAAAGATTCGTCGGCAAAGATCTTAACCTCAGGTTTGTTAGGCGAGCAATACATTGGCCTTGAAGCAGGTGGTGATGAGCAAATGCTCGCCGATGGGGGCAAGATTACTCAAACCCAATCCGCAATTGTTTTAGAAAATCTGATTAGCCAGTTTTTATATAACAAGGCAGCAGATACTGGGCAGGACAAAGGCGATACCAAGTCGGGCACCAAATAATCTCATTATTTAAGAACTAAAACTATTGTGATTTTTCTAAAGCGCCTATGCGTTACTCTTCTGAGTCTTTGCATCATCGGATGTGCAAGTATCCCTGCGGGCAGCGAGCCATCGCCGCATGATCCTTGGGAGTCTTTTAATCGCTCCGTCTTTTCCTTCAATGAAGGATTGGACGAGTATTTACTAAAACCAATCACCAAAGGCTATCGATTTATTCTGCCAAAGCCAGCGCAGCAAGGCATTGATAACTTTTTTGGTAACTACCGTGACATCTACACCTCCGTGAATAATTTATTGCAGGGCAATGTCAGCATGGCCTTTAGCGATCTAATGCGGGTAGTCGTCAATACCATTTTTGGATTAGGTGGATTCATTGATATGGCCACACCGGGTGGCTTAGAAAAACATAAAGCGGATTTTGGTCAGACCTTTGGTGTCTGGGGCGTGCCACCAGGACCTTATGTGGTCTTGCCGTTCTTTGGGCCAAGCAATGTGCGCGATACCTTTGGTACGGCAGCTGATTTACAAACGGATTACCTCTTTCGGATTTTGCCCGATGTGGCTTTACGTAATAGTTTGACGGGGCTTCGGATTGTCAATGCCCGTAATAACTACTATGAGGCAGGCGATCTTTTGGAAGGTGCGGCAATTGATAAGTACACCTTTACGCGTGATGCGTACATACAACGACGCCAATACCAGATCGATCAGGCGAAGGAAGGTAAAGAGCCCGCCCTGCCCGTTTATGAGAATCCCTACGAGTAAATGGTGCAAAGAGACTAAAATTAGTCCTTTATCTTTTTGATCGGTTTATCGTGAAAACAGCCTTTCTAACATTTTTTGCCTTTTTGCTTTCAAGCACGATTGGGATTGCCAGCGCCCAAAATGCACCAGACCCTAATACACCCGATGGTCTTATCAAAATGATCGTGGCCGATGTGATGGCCTCTGTAAAAGCTGATCCTGAAATTCAGAAA
>JBDLUB010000138.1:0-4074 GCA_039805525.1 Pseudomonadota bacterium
AGAGCCATGTGGATCGTTCAATTCATGGGCCTGGCGACTTTATTCAAACGAATATTGTGGGGACTTTTAATTTACTTGAATCGGTTCGAGCCTATTATGAAAAATTGGGTGATGGTCAAAAGAATAAGTTCCGATTCTTACATGTTTCAACGGATGAGGTCTACGGCACTTTAGATCAAACCGACCCCCCATTTGCTGAAACGAATCCCTATGAGCCCAATAGCCCCTATGCGGCATCTAAGGCAGCGTCTGATCATTTGGTGCGCGCCTGGTTTCATACCTATGGCTTACCTGTTTTAACAACCAATTGCTCCAATAACTACGGACCATATCAGTTTCCAGAAAAGTTGATCCCCTTAGTGATCCACAATGCTCTTAAGGGTAAGCAATTGCCAGTGTATGGCGATGGAAAGCAAGTTCGCGACTGGTTGTATGTAGAAGATCATTGCGATGCAATTCGGGTGGTGTTGGAGCGAGGATGTCTTGGCGAGACCTACAACATTGGGGGCAATAACGAAAAAACGAATATTTCGGTTGTGGAGACCATTTGTCGTATTTTGGATCAATTGCGACCTCGAGCTGACCAGAAAAGCTATTTAGAGCAGATCACCTTTGTGAAGGACCGCCCTGGCCATGATCGACGCTATGCGATTAATGCCTCGAAGATCGCAAACGAATTGGGTTGGAAGCCAAAAGAGACCTTTGAATCTGGTATTCAAAAAACGGTGCAATGGTATCTGGACCACCAAGATTGGGTCGAGGGCATTGTTTCTGGCTCTTACCGTGACTGGATTGCAAAGCAATACAACTAAATTGCCCATGAAAAATCTTGTATTTGGTAAAGATGGTCAGCTTGGCCGGGCACTCCAGTTGGCTCTGAGCGATAGCGACAGCATTTTTATCGGTCGGCAAGAATGTGATTTATCGAATAGTCGCGCAATCCTTGAATGCCTTCGCGAGATAAACCCTGATTGCATTATCAATGCCGCTGCCTACACGGCAGTTGATAAGGCTGAAGAGGAGAAAGAAGCTGCATTCGCATTAAACGCATTGGCCCTGAAGGCAATGGCTGAGTATTGTGCTGTTCATCATAAAAAGTTAATCCATTTTTCATCGGATTATGTATTTGATGGGATGAAATCATCACCTTACGTGGAAAGTGATCTCTGCATGCCGCTAAGCGTATACGGCAAGAGTAAATATGCTGGTGAGTTGGCCATTATTGAGGCATTTGCTTCTGAGCCAATGCAAGTAGATAAAGCAAGTGGTCAATATTCTATTCTCAGAACGAGTTGGGTATATGGTGACGGGGCAAACTTTATACGTACGATTTTGCGATTAGCCAAGGAGAGAAGCTCGCTCAATATCGTTGCCGATCAGTTTGGTGTGCCAACCTCAACGGATTGGCTGGCAAAGCTTACTATCGCAGTCCTTCAAGAGCCTCAATGGGTATCTGGTGTTTATCACGCTGTTCCAGCAGGTCGCACCAGTTGGTATGAGCTTGCGCAGTTTGTGATCAAGCATGCTCAATCGCTAGGTGCACAGTTTGCCTTGGATGCGGATCAGATTCATCCGATTCCGGCAAGTGATTACCCGCTTCCCGCAAAGCGACCGATGAACTCTCAGTTGTGCACGCGTAAGCTAGCTAATGCCTTACCAAGTTACCAAAATCTACTTGCCCAAGATTGGAGAGTAAGCGTGGAGTCATACCTTTCGAGTTTAAAGTTGCAAGGCCTGCTTTAATCCTAATCGAACTGGCGCATGGTTTAAGATGCACATATTCGATGCAAAGGGCTGATTCATGAGTATTCAACGAAAGGGCATTATTCTTGCTGGGGGCTCAGGTACTCGCTTGTATCCAGTGACGCAAGCAGTGTCAAAGCAGCTGATGCCAGTCTACGACAAGCCCATGATTTACTACCCCTTAACGACTTTGATGCTCTCCGGGATTCGGGAGATTTTGATTATTTCTACCCCACACGATACCCCCCGTTTTCAGGAGCTATTAGGGGATGGAAGTCAGTGGGGTGTTCAATTTCAATACGTGGTTCAGCCATCACCAGATGGATTGGCGCAAGCATTCATCTTGGGAAAATCATTTATCAATCACCAGCCGAGTACGCTAGTACTAGGTGATAATATTTTTTATGGGCATGAACTGGTTAACCAGCTTCAACGAGCATCTGAGCAGAGTCATGGCGCAACAGTTTTTGCATACCATGTGCACGATCCCGAGCGTTATGGCGTAGTGGAATTCAATGATCAGCGCCGCGCACTTTCCATTGAAGAAAAGCCCAAGCAACCCAAAAGTAATTATGCGGTGACGGGACTTTACTTCTATGATGAACAAGTATGTGATATAGCTGCCTCCATTAAACCAAGCGCCCGAGGCGAACTTGAGATCACGGATGTGAATCGGGTCTATTTAAATCAAAATCAACTTGAAGTCGAAATCATGGGCCGTGGTTACGCTTGGCTGGATACCGGCACCCACGACTCTCTACTAGATGCCGCTGGCTTTATTGCCACGCTGCAAAAGCGCCAAGGCTTAATGGTGGCCTGTCCTGAAGAAATTGCATACCGTAATGATTGGATTAGCGCAGCAGATGTAGAACAAATTGCCGCACAACTTAGTAAGAATAGCTATGGTCAGTATTTGCGAAAAATATTGGCTGAGTCTCATTAAGTAATATGACATCCTCAATTAAGCTAACAGCCAAAAAAACACCCTTACAAGATGTATTGGTGATTGAGCCAAAGGTATTTGGTGATGAACGAGGGTGGTTTTATGAGTCCTTTAATCAGCAGGAGTTTTTAACAACAACGGGTGTTAACACTCCTTTTGTGCAAGATAACCATTCGCTTTCAAAGCAAGGGATTTTGCGAGGCCTTCACTATCAAACCCAGCATGTTCAAGGCAAATTAGTGCGTGTGACGCGCGGTGCAGTTTTTGATGTCGCAGTCGATTTACGACAATCATCCCCCACATTTGGTCAATGGTTTGGCCTTGAGCTCAGCGCCGATAATCATCTCCAGCTTTGGATTCCGCCTGGCTTTGCTCATGGCTTTCTGGCTTTATCTGAATATGCTGAGTTTTTGTACAAAACAACCGACTATTACGATCCAAGTAGTGAGCGGTGCTTGATTTGGAATGATTCGACCCTTGCGATTGAGTGGCCAATTGATCAAATTGGCGGTGCACCGCAACTCAATGCGAAAGACTCAGCGGGCCTTCATTGGGATGAGGCGCCCAAGTTTTAAATGTTGCAAGCGCAATCCCCTCATTTTTTACTGGTCAAGTTATCTTCATTAGGGGATGTACTCCATAATCTACCGATCGTTTGGGATATTCGGCAGCATTATCCAAATGCCACAGTCGATTGGGTGGTCGAGGAGGCATATGTCGATCTTTTAAAGCCTCTTCAATCAACCAATACTTTTAAAGGGATTGACCGGATTATTCCAATTGGTTTACGGCGTTGGAAAAAAAATATTCTGAGCACAACGAATTGGCAAGAATTGAGCCAATTTATTCATGCTTTACAGCAAGATCAATACGACGTGATTATTGATTCGCAAGGGTTAATGAAGTCGGCAGTGGTGGCAAAGTTTGCACATCGTACCCAGTCTGGAAGAATTACCGGACTTGCGAATGCGACCGAATTTTCTGGTTATGAGCCTTTAGCTAGAGTGTTTTACTCCGACTCGGTTACTGTACCCAGAAAGTGCCATGCAGTTGATCGCTCACGTTATCTTCTGAGTTCTGCTTTGGATATTGCTCCGATTCCCCGTTCGTCAATTCCCAACTTCTACCCAGAGGCTTTTGTAAAAGACCTTACCAATCAAGATTTAAGTCCTGAAATTGCAAAGGATTTAAAAACGCCTTACGTTTTATGTTTTCACGCGAGCGCCCGTGCTGCAAAGCAGTGGGATATCCAAGGCTGGATTGCAGTTGGGAAATTTTTATTAGAGCGGGGCTTACATCCAGTATTTCCATGGGGGAGTCCCAACGAGAAAAAAATAAGCCAGCAGATTGTTGAAGGGATTGGTGGTGGTGATTGTGGTGGTGATGAT
>JBDLUB010000139.1:0-3983 GCA_039805525.1 Pseudomonadota bacterium
GCTGGCTTGGGCGCCTTGCAGCTCGCCTTATTTGAACTGGTGGCCGAAGAGCACCTCTGGGATCCCACGTACATTATTGACTACCCCATCGAAGTGAGTCCCTTGGCGCGTGAGTCCGATACTCGTAAAGGAGTAACCGAGCGTTTTGAGCTTTTTATTACAGGTCGTGAGATTGCAAATGGATTCTCAGAGCTCAATGATGCTGAGGATCAGGCTGAGCGCTTTCGAAAACAAGTGGCACAAAAGGATGCTGGCGATGAAGAGGCCATGTATTATGACCACGACTTCATTCGGGCGCTTGAATATGGGATGCCTCCCACGGGAGGTTGTGGAATTGGCATCGATCGGTTAGTGATGCTGCTCACCGACGTACCAAATATTCGTGATGTGATCTTGTTTCCCCATTTGCGCCGGGAAGATGAATAAACTTACTGGTCTTTTAAGCGGGAACTTTTAGCTACCCGCTCGTAAAAGCCGTCTGGCTTATTTTTAACCCACTCAATAAAGCGTTGCATCTGCGGATGTTGGCGAATCGCATCTGCTGAATTCAAACGTCTTGCTAATTCAGTCTCGGTAAATAAAGCGTGGATCTGACGATGACAGATCCGATGTAAATACTGTGTTTCCCTGCCACCCTTAGACCGTGGAATCAGATGATGCGCATCCATTTGGGCGGGAGGAATCTCACGCTCGCAAATAGGGCAAATCACAGGGTTGGGGGTTGCTGATGCTGCCTCGATTGAATCAATTTGCTTTTGGCGAATCCGACCCAACATAGAATTTGTGGCTAATGATTTTCTTTAGCGTGATTGATTGAATATTTTGGGATTTCAATCACTAGATCTGTTTTTGCCACAATGGCTTGACATGAGAGACGGGACTGCGGACACAGTCCCCAGGCACGATCGAGCATATCCTCTTCATTTTCATCAGGCTCATTAAGACTTGCAAATCCTTCGCGCACAATGACATGACACGTAGTGCAAGCGCACACCATATCGCAAGCATGTTCTATTTCAATATCATTAGCAAGCAAGGTCTCACAAATACTGGTCCCTGGTTCAGCTTCAATCACTGCACCATCAGGGCAATACTCAGAGTGTGGCAACACAACAATTTGGGTCATTACATTTATCTCATGTGTTAAATTTCAGCAACATTTTTTCCAGTCAATGCACGTTGAATACTCGCATTCATGCGCTTTTCAGCAAACGGGTCGGTGGTCTTGGCAGCTTTTTCAATCGCTTTACGCAACACATCACTGCTTGTTTCCGATTCTAAAAGTGCCTGCAACTGAGTCATTTCCTTACGAATCAGGGCTCGCTCGACATCGGTTAATAGATCACCATCCTCCTGCAGTGCTGCAGTTACTGCCTCTAATAGGCGCCTTGCTTCGACCTGCTCCTCACGTAATGCACGAGCGCGCATATCATCGCCTGCAGCCTGGAATCCATCTTGCAGCATGCGGGCAATCTCTGAATCACTGAGTCCATAAGACGGCTTAATTTCAATGGATGCCTGAACCCCGGAGCTTTGCTCGATCGCATGAACCGATAAAAGCCCGTCTGCATCCACCTGAAACGTAACACGAATCCGCGCAGCACCAGCAGCCATTGGAGGAATGCCCTTGAGCTCAAATCGCCCCAGGGATCGGCAAGCATCGACGACCTCGCGCTCCCCCTGCACAATGTGGAGAGATAGGCCGGTCTGACCATCTTTAAAGGTCGTGAAATCTTGTGCCCTGGCAACAGGAATTGGCGTATTGCGCGGAATAATTTTTTCTACGAGTCCACCCATGGTTTCCAAACCAAGGGATAGCGGGATAACATCAAGCAATAACCACTCATTATTCTTGCTTTGATTGCCTGCTAGAAGATCGGCCTGCATCGCCGCACCAAGGGCAACCACCTGATCAGGGTCAAGGTTATTTAAGGGCTGGGTCTTAAAAAATGCCCCAACCGCTGCTTGGACTTGCGGCATTCGAGTAGCGCCACCAACCATCACGACACCATTCACATCACCTACCTGGAGTTGAGCATCACGCAGTGCTTTACGAACTGAAACCATGGTCTTGTCCACCAATGGCTTTGTAAGCAATCCGAACTTGTCGCGAGTAAGAATTAGGGAAATGGACTGTCCGTTCATGAGCGTGAGCTCAATAGGGGTCTCGGTCACATTACTTAACTCTTCTTTGGCGCGCTTGGCTGCGCTCAGTAGCGCCCGCTGATCCTTAGGCTCAAGGCTTATCAGCTTAGCCTCATCAATAACCCAGTCACATACTGATCGATCAAAGTCATCACCACCCAAGGCAGAATCTCCACCGGTGGATAAAACTTCAAACACGCCCTTACTCATTCGTAGAATCGAAATATCAAAGGTTCCGCCGCCAAGATCATAGACGGCATAAATACCTTCTGAGGCATTATCTAGGCCATACGCAATCGCAGCTGCTGTGGGTTCGTTTAATAGCCGCAGAACATGAAGTCCGGCAAGCTTAGCAGCGTCTTTCGTGGCCTGACGTTGGGCATCATCAAAGTAAGCTGGCACTGTGATGACTGCGCCGACGATTTCATCTTGTACAGAATCTTCAGCTAACTGTCGTAATCGCGCCAAGATCTCTGCGCTCACCTCCACCGGGCTTTTATCCCCTGCGGCAGTTCGTAACTTAACCATGCCTGGCTCATCGATGAACGTGTAGGGGAAATCGTGACTCGAAAAATCGTTTAACCCGCGTCCCATGAAACGCTTTACCGAGACAATCGTATTTTTTGGATCCTCAATCACGTGAGTCAAAGCCTCAAATCCACCCTGCGTTCTGCCATTTGGCAAATACCGAATCACCGAGGGAAATAGAGCCTGACCAGCAGTATCTGTTAAGACTTTTGGCAAAGCGTCACGAACGACCGCAACCAAGGAGTTGGTCGTTCCCAAATCGATCCCAATTGCTACCTTGCGCTCATGGGGCGCCAATGCCATTCCAGGTTCAGCAATTTGCAATAAAGCCATATTCGTTTCTCTTAGACCAGTTGCGCGATTGCATCATCGAGCTCGGTGGCAAATTTATTGATAAAGAGTAGACCTCGGAGGATATCCACCGCCTGGGTATATGCTGACTGCTCAAACGCATGATTGAGCTCCAACAGCGAATCATGACGCGTCTTCTCAACTTCGGCAGCAAGACGTTCCAGAGCATCCAAATCATCAGCGTGATCATCCAAAGCTTCGCGCCACTCCATTTGCTTCATCAAGAACTGAACCGGCATGGCAGTATTCGTTTCTAGATTTGCCTCAACACCATGAAGCTGACATAAATAAAGGCCGCGCGCGATGGGGTCTTTCAGGGTTCGGTAGGCGCCATTGGCATAAGTCGCCATTTGCATTGCTAGGCGTTGCTCGGTATCGGATCCTGAGGCGTGACGATCGGGATGGACTTCCTTTTGAATCGCTAAATAGGCTTGGTCCAATGCCGACGTATCAAATACGAACCGGGGAGTAAGGCCAAAAAAAGTGAAGTAGTTGTCAGACGCGGAAAGATTCGCCACAACCACACTCATCTTTCACATTGGGATTTTGAAACTTAAATCCTTCATTTAAGCCCTCCCGGACAAAATCAAGCTCTGTGCCGTCGATATAGGTCAGGCTCTTTGGGTCAACAAAAATCTTAATCCCATGAGATTCAAATACTTGGTCTTCTGGTGCGGCTTCATCAACGTATTCCAATTGATAGGCAAGACCCGAGCAACCAGTGGTGCGCACACCCAAACGCAAACCGCAGCCCTTACCGCGTTTTTGCAAACTACGGCTGACGTGGTTAGCAGCTTTTTCGGTGAGGGTGATGGACATGGTGATTTTTATTTAACAGGATGCTTATCTTTGTAATCTTTTACTGCTGCCTTGATGGCATCCTCAGCCAAGATCGAACAATGAATTTTCACGGGTGGCAATGACAACTCTTGCGCAATTTGGGAGTTCTTAATCTCCAA
>JBDLUB010000140.1:0-3962 GCA_039805525.1 Pseudomonadota bacterium
AGAGCCGCCCCGTAAAACCATCTATCGCCGGGTGGGCCTGCTAGAGCGCAAAAATCATGCTCGCACCAAAATCACGAAAGCCATTGAGGAGCAATTCAGAACTGGTACTAATTCCAGTCGTTAATTAGTCGAGATAACAGGCAAAGTGAACGACTCGATCTAGGTAAAGAGGATACTCTGTGATGCCATGATCGCTCCCTTCAATAACTTCATGATTCGCATTAGGGTAAAAGTCAACCATTTCATGCCAATCGAGCAACTCATCGCCTGTTGCTGCAACTAGTAAATAGCGCTCGGGATGGGTAATCGCTTCGACTTGCTGTGCTCGCAACTGCTCCACATACTGAGCGCGCCAATCAAAAGGCTCATCACTGTCATAGGCAGTCAGTTGCCCAACATAAGGTGCCAATTCCCGAGCGGCTCGTACTGCTGGATTAAGCAACACAGCGCGCGCATTCGGGAATTGCTCGGCTAAATGAGTTGCATAGAATCCACCCAGTGATGAGCCAATGAAACTAATACGTTTAGGTTTTGCTGCTTCAATTTTTGCCTTGATCATAGCGATCGCCTCTGCAGGCGATGGGGGCAGTTGAGGGCAATACCAATCAATGGACTTGCCTTTTTCAACGAGGGATGCAATCGCATCCCGTGTTAATTGAGCTTTGGAGGAGTTCGGGGATGACCGAAATCCGTGCAAATAGACAATTAGCAGATCAGGATGATCGGGCATAGCGTCTTAGTTTGCTTTTTGTCCAATCTCAAAGTTAGCTAAGGTCTCGAGTGCCTTAACCATGGCCGAATGGTCCCAGGCCTTACCGCCGTGAGCTACGCATGAGTTAAATAACTCTTGAGCAGTAGCAGTATTGGGTAATGAAACACCCAATGCTTTAGCGCTACTCAGGGCCAAGTTCAAATCTTTTTGATGCAACTCAATCCGAAAGCCTGGATTAAAGGTGCGATTGACCATACGCTCACCATGCACTTCCAAAATTTTCGAGCTTGCAAAGCCGCCCATCAAGGCCTGACGAACCTTGGCAGGATCGGCGCCTGCTTTAGCGGCAAACAAGAGAGCCTCACCAACTGCCTCGATATTGAGTGCCACGATGATTTGATTGGCCACTTTTGCAGTTTGCCCTGCTCCATTGCCGCCTACCAGGTTGATGTTTTTACCCATTAACTCAAAGAGCGGCTTGACTTGATTAAATACCGCCTCGTCTCCTCCAACCATAATCGAGAGTGTGGCATTTTGTGCACCAACTTGACCGCCAGATACCGGGGCATCGACATAGTTACATCCGAGATCATTGAGCTTTTTAGCAAACTCTTTGGTCGCAATCGGCGAAATGGAACTCATATCCACCACAATCTTGCCTTTGCTAATTCGGGATGCGATACCGTTCTCACCAAACAGAACTTTTTCAACATCAGGTGTGTCAGGAACCATTGTGAAGATGATATCGGCATGCTGAGCCACTTCAGCGGGTGTCTTGCAAGCAATGCCGCCTGCCTTAATGAGCTCTTCAGGTACTTGGCTACGCGTGGCTAAATAAACGGAGTGACCACCTTTAATCAAGTGACCGGCCATTGGAGAACCCATAATGCCTAATCCAACAAAACCCAATTTCTTTGCACTCATAGCAATCCTTTTGAAGAAAAATAACGAACTAAATTGATTTTAGGAAACCGACTTCAACCAACCCAAGCCGGCTTCAGTCGTAGTGGCTGGCTTATATTCGCAGCCGATCCAACCTTGATAACCTAATTGATCAATGAACTTGAACAAATAGGCGTAGTTAATTTCACCTGTTCCTGGCTCATTGCGACCAGGATTATCCGCTAACTGCAGATGTGCAATGCGATTGAAGTACTTCTTGATGGAGTTTGCCAACTCCCCTTCCATGCGTTGGGCATGATAGATGTCGTATTGCAAGAAAGCGTTATCCGCACCTACCTCATCCAAGATTGCAATGCCTTGAGCGGTGGTGGACAAGAAGAAACCAGGGATATCAAATGTATTGATGGGCTCAATCAGTAATTTGAGCTGGTGCTTTTTCAGTTCCGCAGCTGCATATCGCAGATTACTCACAAATGTAGCGTGCAAGGTCTTGTGATCAACGCCGCCTGGAACTTTACCGGCTAAGCAATTGAGCTGACCAACACCGAGAGCCTTAGCGTATTCAATCGCTTTGGCAACACCAGACTTAAACTCATCGACTCGATCGGGCAAGCACGCAATGCCACGCTCACCGGCTTCCCAATTGCCGGCGGGCAAATTATGTAACACTAGTTTGAGTTGATTACGATCCAACGCTGCTTTGATCTCGCTCGCAGCAAACGGGTAAGGAAAGAGGAACTCGACTGCCTGAAAACCACAAGCGGCTGCACGATCAAAGCGCTCCATAAAGGGCACTTCATTAAACAACATGGTTAGATTTGCAGCAAACTTTGGCATTCCAGTTCCTCTGAGTGAGTTTAAAAAAGACTTATTCTAAAAGACCGGCTGTTACTAAACCTTCAGTACCGGCTGGGTGACGGCAATCAATGTCCTCAAACTCGTTGACATTATTGATCTCGGTGCCCATTGCAATATTGGTGACCTTCTCCAAAATGATTTCAACGACTACGGGGACCCGATACTCTTTGGCCATCTTCTGGGCCTCAATCAAAGCCTCCTGAATCTTGCCTGGATGGGTAACGCGCAAGGTTTTGCAACCCAAGCCTTCAACCACCTTGCCATGATCAACGCCATAGCCCTTCAGGTTGTCATCGTGCACGTTGATGTTGTCAAACGCGAGCTGAACACAGTAATCCATGTCAAAGCCACGCTGTGCCTGACGGATGAGGCCTAAGTAGCTGTTATTGACGAGAACCATGACGAGTGGCAACTTAAACTGAGCACCAACGGCCAATTCCTCAATCAAGAACTGGAAGTCATAATCACCCGCAAGACCAACTACGGTGCGAGTTGGGTCAGCAGCCAATACACCGAGTGCCGCTGGCACGGTCCAACCTAAGGGGCCTGCTTGACCGCAATTAATCCATTGACGTGCGCCATAGACATGCAAGAACTGGCCGCCAGCGATTTGTGAAAGACCGATGGTTGATACATAAACAGTATCGCGTTTAAAGGCTTGATTCATCTCTTGATAAACGCGCTGAGGTTTGATCGGCACATTATCAAAGTTTGTTTTACGCAACATGAGGCGCTTGCGTTCTTGGCAACGCGAGACCCAATCGCTGTAATTTTTGAGCTTGCCTTTCGCCTTCCACTCTTTGGCTACTTCAACGAAGAGTTCGAGCGCGGCTTTGGCGTCGGACACAATGCCGTAGTCGGGATTAAATACACGACCAATCTGAGTTGGCTCAATATCGACGTGAACAAACTTACGGCCTTTGGTATAGACCTCTAGCGAGCCAGTATGGCGATTGGCCCAACGATTACCAATTCCTAAAACAAAGTCGCTGGCCAACATCGTGGCATTGCCATAACGATGGGAAGTTTGTAAGCCAACCATACCAGCCATCAAGGGATGGTCATCTGGAATCGAGCCCCAACCCATCAAGGTAGGAATCACTGGAACGCCAGTGATTTCAGCGAACTCCACCAAAAGATTTGCTGCATCCGCATTAATGATTCCGCCGCCAGCTACGATTAATGGCTTCTCGGCTGACATCAACATTTCCATGGCTTTCTCAATTTGCTTCTTGTTGGCAAATGGTTTGTAAACCGGCAATGGCTCGTAGGTGTCGATATCAAACTCGATCTCGGCTAACTGCACATCAATCGGCAAATCAATGAGCACTGGACCAGGACGACCTGAGCGCATTACATGAAACGCCTGCTGAAATACGCGAGGCACTAAACCTGGTTCGCGCACGGTCACGGCCATTTTGGTCACTGGCTTAGCAATACTCTCGATATCAACTGCTTGGAAATCCTCTTTGTAAAGACGGGCACGTGG
>JBDLUB010000141.1:0-3955 GCA_039805525.1 Pseudomonadota bacterium
GGACCGATTGTTATCACGGGTATTTCAAAAGGAGCTGGCATGATTCAGCCGAATATGGCAACCATGCTGGGTTTTGTGGGAACGAATGTTCAAATTGATCGAGGCTTGCTGCAAGAACTCACCACAGAAGCTGCCGACCTTTCTTTTAACGCAATTACGATTGATGGCGACACATCAACCAATGACTCTTTTATCGTGATGGCCACCGGTCAGTCGTCAATCCGAATTCAGGGTCCTTCAGATCCCCTTTACAGTGTATTTCGAGAGGGTTTAATTGCTATCTCCCAACGGTTGGCACAACTAATTGTGCGCGATGGAGAGGGTGCTACTAAATTTATAACAATTTGTGTAAAAGGCGGCAAAAATAGCCTTGAGTGTAAGCAGGTAGCCAAGGCAATTGCACATTCGCCTTTGGTTAAAACAGCATTTTTTGCAAGCGATCCCAATCTAGGTCGCATTTTGGCCGCGGTGGGCTATTCTGGAATCGATGATCTTGATAGTAGCAAGGTCCAACTTTGGTTGGATGATGTTTGGGTTGCAAAGGATGGTGGTCGACATCCAAACTATCAAGAGGAGCAAGGCCAAGCCGTGATGAAACAATCAGAAATAACCGTCACGGTTGATTTGGGAAGAGGCGATGCCATGGAGACAGTTTGGACCTGCGATTTATCGCATGAATATGTCTCGATTAATGCTGATTACCGCTCCTAAGCAAGTTTCATTATTACGAGAACGTGTACCGTGAATGACAAACTCGATCGTCTCTTAGATCATCTCGAAACATTTTTACCGAAGCCATTGACCGATGCTGAGTGGCAAACCGCTAAGGCGTTTCGTTGGCAGCGTCGCGATAGTATTTTTGGACGAATTGGATTTCTAAAGCCAGTCAAGCACCTATCCCCAATCTCGTTTCAAGATTTAAAACATATTGATCGTCAGCGCGATGCGATTATCGACAATACCCGGCATTTTGTTGAAAAGAAGCCTGCCAATAACATTTTGTTAACGGGTGCACGTGGTACCGGTAAGTCCTCATTGATTAAGGCATGCCTCAATCAATTCGCTTCTCAAGGCTTGCGCTTGGTGGAGGTCGATAAGGATCACTTGGCTGATTTGCCAGACATCACCGAGATTCTCGCGGCTCGTCCAGAACGATTTATTGTATTTTGTGATGATCTGTCCTTTGAGGATGGCGAGTCTGGATATAAGGCTATGAAGTCAGCGCTAGATGGCTCAATTTCTGCGCAAGTAGACAACATTTTGATTTATGCAACCTCCAATCGCCGTCATTTGTTACCCGAGTACATGAAGGATAACGAGTCGTATGTTCACACCGATGATGGTGAGATTCATCCGGGTGAAGTTGTTGAAGAGAAAATCTCTTTATCAGAGCGTTTTGGTTTGTGGCTTTCTTTTTATCCACCAAGGCAAGAGGAATATCTCGCCATCGTTGCTCATTGGTTGGCGCATTTTGGACTCTCTGATGGGGCCATTGAGGATGCCCGCCCCGAAGCCTTGGTGTGGGCCTTAGAGCGCGGTTCACGTTCAGGACGTGTAGCTTGGCAATTTGCCAAGCACTGGGCTGGTTCCCAATCAGGTAAAAAGTAATTCATGACGATTCAATCCCGGCCGATCGTTGAGGTCGCCGTCGGTATTCTTTTAAAAGAGCAATCACTTGTTTTGATGGGTAAACGACCCAGTGGCAAACCCTATGCTGGTTACTGGGAGTTTCCGGGTGGAAAGCTGGAGGTCAATGAATCCATCATAGCTGCCTTAGAGCGTGAGTTGCATGAGGAGCTTGGTATTCGGATTGCTTTGGATGAAAACCATTGTCAGGAAATCATGATGCTCGAACATGATTACCCGCACGCCTTTGTTCGCCTGCATGTGTGCTTAGTTGATTATTGGGAGGGCGAGCCAGTTGGCCTAGAAAATCAAGAGCTATCTTGGCAAAATATATTCAACCAAGAGTTAACCATCGCCCCATTATTGCCAGCAGCCTGGCCGATGATTGAAAAACTTCGTTTGTATTTGAGCCGTGCTTAACCAAGCAATCTGCATTAAAACTGACAAAATGTCAGCTTGAATGGGATATCTTGATTAATCAGAACTGGCTTAAGATCCTGTTCACACTTGAGCAGCCGAATTGATACCAAATATTTGTTAGCACTAATTTCAGCAAACAGCGATGGATCCTCTAAGGTAATGCGCATTAACTGGTAAACCTTACCAGAGGGCGCTTGCTGAAAGGAGCCCTGATGAGCCAAAACTTCTTTGCTTTCCCCCGACTCGCGTAGCAGTCGTAAAAATAAATGGCAGGCTTCTTGCCAAGGAAGCATAGGGTAAATGAACTTTTGCAAGAGCTCGCGTCTTGAAGAGGCGGGACTATGACGCCAAGCATAAAAACCTGGCAAATCAATGGGACTGGTGCCGCCTGGTGTATGTAAGCGTGTCCGAATTGCATTAAGCCATTCATTCTCCCCAATAAGCGCATTGGGTTTAATTGCTGACGCATTCACTTGGGCGCTGGCATGCTCTAACTCGGCCATAGTGGATGCCAGTTTTTCTTGATCTACTTCTTTGGAACTCTTGAGTTGGTTGAGCGCAAATTTCTGACGTTCTAATTCTTTAAGGAGTAGTGACTTGATATCACCCCGGGCGCTAATGTCGCCTAATTCAAATAATGTGGTCAGCGCATTATGATGCAGCTCAGGATCTTCGGAGCGGGCAAAGTGATTAAACCGGTCGAATAAATACTCCAGTCGGAGCATGCTCCGGACCAGTTCATTAAAAGGGTATTCGTAAATAATCACAGGGTTTTATTTTATGCTGACCCTTGGTAAAAAAACTACAAATCCAGCATTTTTTGATGGAGACGGTCGACTTCTACCTCAAGGCTAGCTAGATCCCCTTGGTTATGAATCACGGTATCCGCAATTGCCAAGCGCTCAGCCCGGCTTGCTTGATGAGCCATGATGGCCAGCACTTCCTGGCGGTCTAGCAGGCTGCGCTCCATCACCCGCCTGATTTGGACCTCCTCCTCGCAATCAACCACAGCAATATGGTCGAGGCTCTCGGTCCAGGTGCCTGACTCAAGGAGTAGGGGGACTACAAATACCAAATAGAGTGCGTGATTTTTTAAGCCATTTTCAGCCTGGAGTATGGTTTCTTGGCGAATTAGGGGATGCGTAATGGCTTCCAGTTTTCGTTTGGAATCGATATTCCTAAATACGTGCTCACGCATTTTTGCTCGGTTGAGCGATCCATCCGGAAGAATGAACTCAGGCCCAAATTGGCTTTTAATGGGGTCAATTGCCATCCCCCCGGCGCCGCTTATTTGGTGGGCAATCTGATCAGTATCGATCACCCAGGCCCCTCGCTTTGCAAGAAATGAGGCAACACTCGATTTGCCCGACCCAATTCCACCGGTCAGACCTAAAAATGGAACTTTTCCTTTCAAATCAAGGAGTGAGCGAGTGGACTTGTCCATAGTATTTCTATGATGCCAGCAAATGCCAGAAAGGGGCCAAAGGGAAAGGGGTGGTTAGACGGCAATTTTTGATACTTGAGCCAAAGGAGGCCCCCAACAATCCCGCAAAAGGCAGCTAGAACCAATATCCATAGTGCGCTATGGATTCCAAGCCAAGCTCCTAGGCCCGCTAAAAGTTTGGCATCTCCCATTCCAAGACCAGGGTATGAGCGAACTTTTTTGTAGAGTTGATTAATGATCCACAGGAGGGAATACCCCAATATGGCACCGGTCCATGCTAAGTAGGGCTCGCACCATGCTAGTGGCGAGAGGGAATTAAAGACAAGACCCAAGGCAATCATTGGGTAAGTGAATCGATTGGGAATTAAAAACCGCTGAATATCAATCCATGCCACATAAACCAGGATTAGGATGAGACCGACTCGAAGGATGAAATCAAGCGGGCGGGCGAAGACGGGAAGGGCA
>JBDLUB010000142.1:0-3940 GCA_039805525.1 Pseudomonadota bacterium
ATGGTGGACTGATCTGGGAATCTGCCGTCTCCTTCCCCAAGGGCTTTTCTGAGATCGAGCGCTTAAATGACGTCACTAGTCGACCCAGCTTAGAAGAAGGGCGGCTTTGCGTGGTCTCCTATCAAGGCAAGATCGGTTGCGCAGAACTGCGCAGCGGTAATTTAGTGTGGTCGAAAGACTTCTCAAGCTATACCGGTACTACTCAAAGCACCGAATTTGTGTTTGCAGCTAATGAAAAATCCCATGTGTATGCCTATCGCGCAAGCGATGGTGTGCAAGTTTGGGAGAACACGCAGTTAACCTGGCGCGATGTTGGCGAACCATTAGCAATTGGACGCGTGGTGATGATGGGCGATAAACAAGGCTATGTGCATCTTCTCAATCAAAATAGTGGTCAGATGGTCTCACGTATTCGTCACGACAGCTCACCGGTCACAGCAGCCCCGATTGCAGCCGGTGGTGTGATCATTATTGCCTCTCAGGGTGGCAAGATTGCGGCGTATCGCCCGCGTTAAGACCCATTACTCATGAAACCTGTTATTGCCATCGTGGGCCGACCCAATGTCGGCAAATCCACCTTATTCAATCGCCTGACCAAATCGCGTGATGCCTTGGTGGCGGATTTTCCAGGGCTCACGCGCGATCGCCACTATGGCAATGGTCGGGTGGGGGATCGTGAGTTTATTTGCATTGATACAGGCGGCTTTGAGCCCGTTGCCAAGACCGGCATCATGGCCCAGATGGCCAAGCAAACGAAGCAAGCAGTTGCTGAATCGGATCTCGTTATCTTTTTAGTTGATGGTCGACTTGGACTTGCACCGCAGGATCGGGTGATTGCCGATTTCTTGCGCAAGACCGGACGCCCAGTGATTTTGGCGGTTAATAAGACCGAGGGTATGTCGGCCAGTGTGGTCACGGCGGATTTTCATGAACTGGGTCTCGGTCAACCCGAGCCCATTTCCTCTGCGCACGGCGATGGGGTACGGGCTTTAATTGAAGAAGCCCTTGATCAGCTGCGGATCCCCGAACCCGAGCCCGATGATGTTGCTGTTGCCGATGGCACGCGACCCATGAAGATTGCCGTGGTTGGTCGACCCAATGTTGGCAAGTCCACCTTCATTAATACTTTGCTTGGCGAAGATCGAGTGATTGCTTTTGACCTCCCCGGCACCACGCGCGATGCCATTGAGGTCGAGTTTGAACGTAATGGCAAATCCTACGTTTTGATTGATACCGCCGGGCTGCGCCGGCGTGGCAAGGTTTTTGAAGCGATCGAAAAGTTCTCGGTGGTCAAAACTTTACAAGCGATTAACGATGCTAATGTCGTGATTTTGATGCTCGACGCCCAACAGGATATCTCGGAGCAAGACGCACACATTGCTGGCTACATTGTGGAAGCAGGGCGCGCATTGGTAGTAGCTGTGAACAAATGGGATGGCATTGACGCTTATGTAAAAGAACGCGCGCGAGTCGAGATTGCCCAAAAGCTACGCTTTCTAGACTTTGCCAATGTGCATCCCATCTCAGCTAAAAAAGGATTTGGTATTAAAGAGCTGTTTAAGGATGTCGATAAGGCCTACCAAGCCGCAATGGCGAAGCTCTCTACGCCTAAACTGACCCGCGCCATGATTGATGCAGTGGCACATCAACAGCCCAAGCGAGTTGCCAAGGGTAGACCTAAACTTCGCTATGCCCATCAGGGCGGCATGAACCCGCCAATCGTGATTATTCATGGGAGTGCTTTGCACGGCATTACCGATAGCTATAAACGCTATCTCGAAGGACGCTTTCGGGAGATCTTTGATTTGCGCGGCACGCCTTTACGGATTGAGTTCCGTACTGCAGCAAACCCTTATGTCAAGGATGAAAAACCACGCCGCAAGTAGGATTTGTCACGCTAATAGAGAAATCCATTAATTAGGGTTAATATCCTTATAGAAAACATCAGTGTTGTATACAAAAGCAAGACTCCCTAACTTAAAAAACGATTAAGGAGCAGTATGAATACCAAACAAGTCCAGTTGCTGCAGGACCCTTTTCTCAATGCCTTGCGTAAAGAGCATATTCCGGTATCCATCTACTTGGTAAACGGAATTAAGTTGCAAGGCAATGTTGAGTAATTCGATCAATACGTGATTCTGTTGCGTAATACCGTGACCCAAATGGTCTACAAGCATGCGATATCGACCGTGGTACCCGCCCGAGCTGTAAGCTTTAGGGCAGACGATGAGGACGCTCCAGCTGCATAACACCGGGGTCGAGGAGGTCCGTGCGGTATTGGTTGGGATTGATACCGGCAAAGACGATTTCCCAGAAAGCATGGCTGAGCTCGCACTCTTGGCTGAGAGTGCGGGTTCTATTCCAAGTGCCTCGGTGATTGGTCGGCGCGGCAGTGTGGATCCTTCTTTGTTTATCCGTTCTGGTAAGGCCAATGAACTGCTGAGGGCCATGAAGGAGCACGATGCTGAACTCGCGATCGTCAATCACGCAATCTCACCAACCCAGCAACGCAATCTTGAGCGCCATCTGGGTAAGCACGTGATCGATCGTACTGGGTTGATTCTGGATATCTTTGCCCAACGTGCGAAGAGTCATTTGGGTAAGACCCAAGTGGAGCTAGCCAATGTGCGCTATCGCATGTCGCGGCTGGTGCGCGCTTGGAGTCACTTAGAGCGTCAAAAGGGTGGTATTGGTCTGCGCGGTGGACCGGGCGAGACCCAGATGGAATTGGATCGCCGGATGCTCGCTACAAAAGCAAAACGCTTAGAAGCAGAGCTTGCCAAGTTGCAACGTCAGCAGCGCACTCAACGTCGGGCACGCGCTCGCAATGAGGTGTTCTCGGTGTCATTGGTGGGATATACCAATGCTGGCAAATCCACTTTATTTAATGCCCTCACTAAAGCCGGAACGTATGCCGCAGACCAACTCTTTGCAACTTTGGATACCACCTCCAGACGGGTTCATTTGGAGGAGGGAAGGCAAATTGTCCTTTCTGATACTGTGGGATTTATTCGTGAGTTACCCCATCAATTGGTGGAGGCCTTTCGGGCAACCCTCGACGAAACGGTGCATGCCGATTTGATCTTGCATGTGATCGACGCCTGTAGTCCGGTTGCCAAGGAACAGCAGGCCCAAGTGGAGGCGGTCCTCAAAGAAATTGGGGCGGATGGTATTCCCCGCTTAGAGGTCATGAACAAAATTGATTTGATGCCACAGACCTTTACGAAGGGCCCCCAGATTGAGCGCGATATCCATGGAGTGCCTTATAGGGTCTTTATATCCGCTCAGGCCGGTATGGGTTTAGACCTCCTGCGTGAGTGTCTATGCGAGTTTGCGCACAGGACTGATAAACTAAAGGTTGAGCACGCTGACGTCCAACATCGCAAGGCGCATGGCGATCTGCTTCAACCGTTAACCGATAGACCAGAAACCGCTGATTTTGATTTCCATTCGACCCGAAACTATTCGCCAAACACTCCATAAAGTAGGTGACTACTTTAGAGGGTTTTTCTCAGTCAACGATCCTGGCTGGGGAAATAACTACCAAGCACCCAAAGGGGATAAAGATCCTAAAGAGGGTGGTGATCAGGCTCAGCCTAATGATCCGGCCCAGCAACCCCAACAAGCGGGAACAGTGGGTGATTCGCCCGGCTCCGGTGGCGGCGATGGAGGCTGCCCTGCGTCTGGAAGGATGAGGTGCATGGTGCGCTGGCTGACCGCAGGTGAATCGCATGGTCCCGCCCTCGTGACGATCGCTGAGGGTCTGCCTGCCGGTATCCCCATCACGAGTGAGTCCGTCGGACATGATCTTGCCCGGCGCCGTCTCGGCGTAGGGCGCGGCGCCCGCATGAAGTTCGAGCAGGACGAGGTCCGCTTCCTGGGCGGAGTGCGGCACGGCAGCACCCTCGGCGGTCCCATTGCCATCGAGATCGGCAACACC
>JBDLUB010000143.1:0-3911 GCA_039805525.1 Pseudomonadota bacterium
ACCATCTATGGGGAAGGGCTTGAAAGTTTTTATCAGCGCCAAATACCTGCTGGCGAACGCCCTGACTATTTAGTGGATGGTAATGGGCTGCCTGCGACGCTCGAAGTCTATAACGATTCGACCCTGCAAGCCCGCTTTGTGAAGGTGTTGGATTCCGGCTTAGCTGAATCGATTTTATCGCTCGAAAAAATTCGCTGTGCGGCGTGTGTTTGGCTTTGTGATCATCATCTGCAGCGTGTCTTAGGAATTGATGACGTACAAATTAATTACGTCACCCTAAAAGCCATTGTGCGCTTTGATCCTCAAAAAATTACCTTACCCAAAATATTGTATGAGGTGCAACGGATTGGCTATCTAGCCTGGCCTTACGAGCCCTCGGAGTTAGCGCTACGCAGTAAACGCGAGCGCCGAAATTTATTATTCCGTTTAGGGGTTGCTCTATTGGGCATGATGCAGGTCATGATGTATGCCTGGCCGATTTATACCGACTCGGTTGACCTATCTCCTGAAAATAATCTCTTACTGAATTGGACCAGTTGGCTATTAACCGTTCCTGTTGTTCTCTATTCTGCTGCCCCAATCTTTGGCTCCGCATGGCGGAGTGTACGTTCATTTACGCAAACACGATCTTTGGGAATGGATGTGCCCATTGCCTTGGCGTTGGGGATGGCCTTTACTGTAGGAACTGTCAACTTATTGGTGGGGGATGGCCCGAGTTATTTTGATTCGATTACGATGTTTGTGGCCTTTACCCTCGGGGCGCGTTATATCGAATTGATTGCCAGGCAGGATGCTCAAAGTGGCTCGGAGGCACTGGCTAAACAGCTTCCGGCTAGCTGTGAACGCTACCTTGATTACCCTAAGAGTACTACGGTTGAGCGCATACCCGTTGTGCGTTGCCTCGTTGGAGATCGAGTTCGGGTGGGTCCTGGTGAGATTATCCCAGCGGATGGCGTGCTCATGGATTCGTATACCAGTGTGAGCGAAGCCTTATTAACTGGTGAATCAAGGCCGGTGCAGAAGTCTCCTGGTGATTGTTTATTTGCTGGTACGCATAATATTCAAAATAGTATTGCGCTAGAGATTACGGCGGTAGGTCAAACCACGCGCTTGGCTGGCATTGCAATGCTATTGGATCGTGCTCTTCAAGCAAAGCCACCTATGTTGGGATTGGCTGAGATATGGGCTGGTCGATTCGTGATTCTTTTAATCATTGCGGCGATCATCAGTAGTGTCGCGTGGTTATTCGTGGATCCAAGCCGAGCATGGCCTGTGATGCTCGGTGTGTTGGTGGCAAGCTGTCCGTGCGCATTATCGTTAGCAATACCCACAGCTCTGGCGGCCGCACAAGGTGCGCTAACCAAGATTGGTTTATTTGTAATCCATGGTCGCGCCCTTGAAGGTTTGAGTAAAGCAAACACCTTGGTGATGGATAAAACTGGCACTCTAACGATCGGCGAACCTCGTTTACAAACCATCGTGGTATTTCGAGATGGTATGAGTGAGCAAGATGCATTAGCGCTAGCGGTCGGTATGGAGGAGGGTCAAAATCATCCCTTGGGACTAGCGCTTGGGGATGCACTTCGAGAGCGTAAGCTTGCGCCACAGCGTTTTTTGACACGAAGTGATAACCACTTAGGCAAGGGGTTATCGAATGGTAACTACCGCCTCGGAAAGGCCGATTGGGTGGGTATTCAGGCGTTAGCCATTCCATTAGATGCGCTCTATAGCCATGTCTATTTAGCCGATGATCAGGGACTCATCGCCCAATTTAGCTTCTTAGATCGTCCCAGAGAGGGCGTTGAGGCTTTATTGCAATATGCACGCGCTCATGGGATTGCAGTTTATTTATTGTCTGGTGATGCGCAGGCTACCGTCGAGGCCTGGGCACGCCATCACGGAATTACCCAGTACCGTGGTGGTGCTAGCCCCGAAGAAAAATATGAGTTTATTCGTGATCTACAGGCAAATGGTGCCAAGGTATGTGCGATTGGCGATGGGGTGAATGATGCGCCGTTCTTGGCAAAGGCCGATGTGTCAATCGCAATGGGAAGCGGCGCCCCCTTGGCAGCTGCCGGTGCAGACGCTGTATTAATTAGTCCTAATTTTGAGACTTTGGTGAGGGCATTTTCTTTAGCGCATCGTACCCAAAAAATTATTCGGCAAAACCTTCTATGGGCGTTCTTATACAACGTCACAATTATTCCGGTGGCAATGATGGCCTGGATTAATCCATGGGTTGCTGGAATTGGGATGGCATCTTCATCGCTTCTAGTAACGCTCAATGCATGGCGTTTGCGTAAGGTCTAGATTAGACTACTTACATGGAAAGCTTGTATCTTCTAATACCCTTATCGCTGCTTCTAGTAGCTGGCCTTGCCTACTTGCTCTATTGGTCGATTCAGGGCGGTCAGTTTGATGATCTGCAGGGACCTGGCGAGTCGATCTTGCTCGATGATGACAGCCCACAGCGTAAAGACCCCCCTAATATTTGATCTACATCAAAATACCGAAATTACGCTAACTCGATAATTTCCCAAAGCTTTTAGCCCATTCATTTTGCTTAGGGAGGTTGTATGGCGTTAGCCATCAGTGGGTCGCAAGACGCGAACTTTAACTATAAGGTCGTTAGCCAATTTGCCATCGTTACGGTGTTGTGGGGCATTGTTGGCATGTTTGTGGGGGTGGTTCTGGCAGCTCAGCTGATTTGGCCAGAAATCACGATGAACATTCCTTGGTTAAGCTACGGCCGCTTACGACCTTTGCATACCAACGCAGTGATTTTTGCCTTTGGGGGCAGTGCTTTATTTGCAACCTCGTATTACATTGTCCAGCGCACCTGTCAGGTCCGGCTATTTAGCGACAAATTAGCTGCATTTACCTTCTGGGGTTGGCAGCTCGTGATTGTGGCAGCTGCCATTACCTTGCCACTTGGGATTACTACCTCGAAAGAGTATGCCGAATTGGAGTGGCCCATCGATATTCTGATTACGATTGTTTGGGTAGCTTATGCAATTGTGTTTTTTGGCACCATCATGAAGCGCAAGACCAAGCATATTTATGTATCGAACTGGTTCTTTGGTGCCTACATTCTGACAATTGCGCTTTTGCATATTGTGAACAATATTGAGATGCCAGCGAGTTTATGGAAGTCATACTCGGCATACTCCGGGGCACAAGATGCCATGATTCAATGGTGGTATGGTCACAATGCAGTTGGCTTTTTCTTGACCACGAGCTTCTTGGGCATGATGTATTACTTCATTCCTAAGCAGGCCGATCGCCCAATTTATTCCTATCGTTTATCGATTGTGCATTTCTGGGCTCTTAACTTCACATATATGTGGGCAGGACCCCATCATCTGCAGTACACCTCATTACCAGATTGGACTCAATCCTTAGGTATGGTGTTCTCATTGATTCTGTTGGCACCTTCGTGGGGCGGCATGATCAATGGCATCATGACCCTGTCAGGAGCTTGGTACAAGTTACGGAGTGACCCCATCCTCAAATTCTTAATCGTGGCACTGTCGTTCTACGGCATGTCAACTTTTGAGGGTTCGATGATGTCGATTAAGACCGTCAATGGCTTATCGCACTATACCGACTGGACCATTGGTCATGTTCATTCTGGTGCTTTAGGCTGGGTTGCCATGATCACGATTGGCTCTTTGTATTACCTGATTCCTCGTTTGGTAGGCAAGAAGGAGATGTATAGCACCCGCCTGATTGAATTGCATTTCTGGATTGCCACCATTGGTGTGGTTCTTTATATCGCTGCGATGTGGATTGCTGGTGTGATGCAGGGCTTGATGTGGAGAGCCTTTGAGGCCGATGGCACATTGACCTACAGCTTTGTTGAGTCGGTTAAGGCCAGTTATCCCTTCTACGTGATTCGACTATTAGGTGGT
>JBDLUB010000144.1:0-3906 GCA_039805525.1 Pseudomonadota bacterium
CGAATGATTTACCCTTTAAATCCAGTGCACAGTGGCTATTGGATCGTAAAGAAATTACACGTGCGCAAGCAAGCATGCAAGGAATTTCCGAGTGGGCCAAGCGCAATCCCGGCAAAGTGCAAGAGATGCTCAACGCCAATCCACGCTTTGTCTTCTTTCGAGAGTTGCCTGCTTCAGCAAACCAAGACCTTGGTCCAATTGGTGCGCTCGGGGTCCCGCTAACGCCTGAGCGCAGTGTTGCGATTGATCCGCGGGCGATTCCGCTTGGTGCCCCCGTATTTTTAGAAACTACACGGCCGCTGAGTAATCAGCCGATTCGACGCTTGGTGATGGCCCAAGATACGGGTAAGGCGATTGTGGGTCCAGTCCGAGTTGATTATTTTTGGGGCACTGGGGACGAAGCTGGAGAATTGGCCGGCAGAATGAAGCAAAATGGTCGTGTTTGGTTAATGCTACCGAAGAGAGACTGAAATGCCATACAACACCATATTGACCCAGACCGAGGGAAAAGTTGCTCTCATTACCTTAAATCGTCCACAGGTACTCAATGCCTTAAATGACGAGCTGATGGATGAGTTGGGGGATGCATTGTTGCGCTTCGATGCTGATGATGCAATTGCGTGCATTGTGATTACTGGAACTGAAAAAGCATTTGCTGCGGGTGCAGATATCAGCAAGATGGCGCAGTATGATTTTCAGGATACCTATCGCAATAATTTTATTACCCGTAATTGGGAAACGATTTGCAAGGTTCGTAAACCTGTGATTGCTGCGGTATCGGGCTTTGCATTAGGTGGTGGCTGTGAGCTTGCCATGATGTGTGACATGATTATTGCTGCCGATAACGCCAAATTTGCGCAACCCGAAATCAAGTTGGGAATTATTCCCGGCTCGGGCGGTACGCAGCGCCTAACCCGCGCGGTGTCTAAGTCAAAAGCAATGGATTTGTGTTTGACTGGCCGCATGATGGATGCTGCCGAAGCCGAACGAAGTGGTTTAGTTGCCCGGGTTTATCCCGTCGCGCAATTAATGAGCGAGACGATGGCAATCGCGCAGACCATTGCTGCGATGCCGCTCCTTACTCTCATGATGGTGAAGGAAAGCGTGAATGCTGCTTATGAAACTACGCTCACTGAAGGCATTCGTTTTGAGCGCCGTTTGTTTCATGCTTGCTTTGGCACCGAGGATCAAAAAGAGGGAATGGCTGCTTTTTTAGAAAAGCGGCCTGCGCAGTTTAAGAATCGTTAACGCAGGAAAGTTTGGGCTAAACGAACCCAGTAGTTCACTCCAACCGGAATGATTTGATCGTTGAAATCATAGGAGGGGTTATGCAAATGGCAGGGCCCCATGCCATGGCCAGTTGCGCGGTGATCGCCATCCCCGTTGCCCAAAAATACATAGCAGCCCGGTTTTTTTAAGAGCATGAAGGCAAAGTCTTCGGCACCCATGGTTGGATCAATCCGGGTGTTCACCCGTTCGTTGCCCACGAGTTCTTTCATGATCTGACTGGCAAACTCAGTTTGCTGTTCATCGTTAATCAGGGGTGGGTAATTACGTTTGAACGTCAGATTTGCTTTGCAATCAAAGGCACTGGCCACTTGATTGGCAATCTCATGCATACGCTGTTCGATCAAATCCAAAACTTCTAAGGTAAATGTCCGTACCGTTCCACCCAGCATCGCGGTATCGGGAATGACATTACTGGTTTCTCCCGCATGAAATTGCGTTATCGAAATTACCGCTGCATCAACTGGACGTTTATTGCGAGTAATGATGGTTTGTAGAGCTTGCGCAATCTGAACGCCAGCCATGATTGGATCCGCACTGTTGTGCGGCAGGGCCGCATGCCCGCCTTTGCCCTGAATATCGATCACGAACTCGTTACTCGATGCCATCATGGGACCGCTCACAACACCAAAATGACCCTCTTCCAAACCTGGCCAATTGTGCATCCCAAATACCGCATCGCAAGGGAATTGTTCAAACAGACCATCTTCAATCATTTCTTGGGCACCAGCACCGCCTTCCTCAGCAGGCTGAAAGATAAAAATCACACTTCCTTTGAAATCGCGATGATTAGCCAGATATTGCGCCGCACCCAAGAGCATCGCCGTATGACCATCATGACCGCAAGCGTGCATCTTGCCTGGATTTTGCGAGGCGTGAGCAAAAGTATTTTTTTCTTGTAAGGGCAGGGCGTCCATATCAGCACGTAAGCCAATCATCTTTCCGGGGCCTAGCTCACCATCTAAGCGACCTACTACCCCTGTTTTGCCTAGGCCTTGATAAACCGCAATACCCCAACTCGAGAGCGCCTGGGCAACCAGTTCAGCAGTGCGCTTTTCTTCAAAGCGTAGCTCGGGATGTGCATGGATATTGCGCCGGATTTCAGCGATGCTAGGAGTTGCTTCCAGGATCTCAGGGAGAATTCGCATGGATCAATATTAGCCCAAAGCGATACACTTGGCGTAGAGACAATGTGCAGCTTAAAAAATTGCAATAAATACCAATGATTACAAATAAACCCTGGTTTTCATCCTACCCAACGGGAGTCCCCCATCACTTGAGTTACGACCGGTATGGCTCACTCTTGGATTTACTCGATGAATCATTTAAAACGCATCGGGAGCGACCCGCGTATTGGTGTATGGGCAAGCACTTTTCTTACGAAGCCATTGATTTGGCATCAAAGCAGTTAGCTAGTTATTTACAAGGCCTTGGTCTATCCAAGGGTGCCCGGGTTGCAATCATGCTGCCTAATATTCCGCAATACCCGATGGCTTTGTATGGCGTACTGCGTGCAGGTTTCATTGTGGTGAGTATCAACCCCTTATATACCCCGCGTGAGTTAGCGGCCCAATTAAGTGATAGTGGGGCTGAGGCCATTTTGCTTTTGGAGCATTTTGGAAAAACCCTTGAAGATGCTTTTGTGCTTCAGGGTCAAGCGATTGCAATAAAACATGCAGTGATAACCAGTATTGCGCAGATGCTGGGTTGGAAGGGCCCCTGGTTGGATCGATTTATACGAACCTTTAAGCGCAAGGTCATTCCCTATTCTTTGCCAACGCAAGTTAGTACCATTCAATTTACCGCTGCCTTAGAGCAGGGTGCACAACGAGCTTATGAGCGTCCACATCGTTCTCAGGATGATATTGCGCTATTGCAATACACCGGTGGAACTACTGGAATTTCCAAGGGCGCAATATTAACCCATCGCAATTTAATTGCCAATGTATTGCAAATCGAGGCTTGGCTAAAACCGATTGAGCAACGTAAATTGATTACCGCATGGCATTTTCTGTGCGCACTTCCCATGTATCACATCTTTGCACTTACAGGCTGCGGACTATTGGGCATGCGCCTTGGTGCCCGAATTCTGTTGGTTCCAAATGCGCGGGATTTACAAAACTTAATTGGGATTTTGAAAGAGTTTCCAGAGATCAATATGTTTCCGGGGGTCAATACTCTATTTGCTGCTCTTTTGAACAATCCCAAATTTTCTCAATTGGATTTCTCGCAATGGGCGCTAACGATTGGCGGTGGCATGGCAGTACAACGCTCCGTTGCACAACGCTGGCAGGAATTAACCGGTACGGTCATTACCGAGGGGTATGGCCTTTCTGAAACCTCCCCAGTTGCATCGTGCAACACCCCATTGGCAACCGAGTTCACAGGTTCAATTGGCTTGCCCTTACCAGATACCGAGATGTGCATTCGGGATGAAGAGGGTAAGGATTTGGCGGTTGGCGAGATTGGCGAGATCTATATTCGAGGCCCGCAGGTCATGCGTGGTTATTGGCAGCAAGAAGTTGAAACCCAGAACGTACTTGGTGTTGATGGATTCTTTCGAACGGGTGATATCGGCGTGATGGATGAGGCTGGTTTTTTCCGAATTGTGGATCGCAA
>JBDLUB010000145.1:0-3904 GCA_039805525.1 Pseudomonadota bacterium
AGACGGCGAATTGGCTTTGGCTCGCCAGGCTGATAACTTTCAATCCAATCACGCACCCGAACTGCATCTGCAAAGCGCGATTGGGTTCCAACCGAATCTAAGAACACTAACAGGATTGGCAAACCATTGACTTTAGCTTGCATCACTAAGCACTTACCGGCGGCACTGATGAATCCCGTTTTTTGCAAGCCGATTTCCATATCACCAGCGCGCACCAGACGGTTGGTGTTCAAAAACACCTGCGGGCGTTTATTAATGACCAAAGTAGTATCGGGCCATACTGAAAACTCCCGAATCAATTTGTAGTTATAAGATGCAACCAACATTCTGGCCAAGTCCTCAGCAGTCGATACATTGGTGGCCAATAAACCGGTTGGATCGGTAAAGTTGGAATGGGTCATTCCCAAAGAGTAGGCCTTGTGATTCATGGCCTCGACAAAGGCCTTGGCACCTCCAGGATAATTGCGAGCCAGTAAATACGAGGCACGGTTCTCAGAGGACATCAGCGCTAAGAGAAGCGCCTCCTCACGGGTTAGCTTAGTCCCCAAGGACAGGCGAGATTTGGCATAAATCTTGACGTCTTCCTGTGTAATGGTCAACACCTCATCTAAGGGTGCATTCGAGTCGAGCACCACCATCGCGGTCATCAGTTTTGTAATCGATGCAATTGGCAAACTGACATCGGGATTTTTCTCAAAGAGGATATCTTTAGAATGCTGATCCACCACCATCGCCACACTCGACTTGAGATTGAGATCATCGGGTTGGTTGCGCAAGCCCATAGCGGTCGCAAACGATGGGCGACCAGCGGCCTGCGGAGGATTCTTAGGGCGATTGACCGTAGTTCGCACCTGTTTGGGATTGGCAGACTTCGGCTTTTGGGCGGTAGTCGACTTATTTGCTTGAGTACTCTGTTTAGGTTTGTTCGCTTGGGAACTGCTTGAGGACTGGGCGAAGGCTAGCTCAGTGACACCGAGAGTGATACTAAGAATACCAATTAGAAGAATCTGGAGGGGGCGTTGGGTCCTTATCTGCTTTTCAGACAAATGATAAGTAACTGAATTAATAACCGCTTGAACTAATCTCAATATAAATCCCAGAATTCAGTACAGTTTCATAATAATAACTGGATTAGCGCTTGGCTAGTATTTTTCCTTGGTAGTTGACCAAGATCACCGCAGTCATCGTGAGCAATAGTCCTACTAGCATCATGAGGGTCAGGGGCTCATCAAATAGTATCCAGGCCATCAACGCTGTGGTGGGCGGTGTCAGATACAAAAGACTCGTAACCTTGGTGGCAGCACCCTTACGAATCAAGATAAACAACAAACTTATTGCGCCAATCGAGGTTGGCAAAATACCCCAGAGCAAGGCCCCAATCACCGGCACATTCCAGACAATCTCACGGGTCTCAAAGAGCAAGGCGACAATCAAACACAAGAGAGCTGAGATCGAAAACTGAATCATCGATCCGGCCCGAAGATCAAAATCGGGGCAGTATTTTTTCTGGTAGAGCGTACCAAAGGTAATGGCAAATAAGGCGGCAATGGCAAAACCATAGGCGCTGATTGGGATATCCAAAAAACTGGTTTTATCTGCAACCACCAAAGCTACACCACCAATGCCCAGAACCAAACCAAGCCATTGGCGATAGTTAACCCGCTCAGCAACCCATGAGGCACTCCAGGCGGTTAAGATGGGCTGCAATCCGACAATCAATGCGATCAGCCCAGCGGTCATTCCCAAACGCACCGCGCTCCATACCCCCATCACATAGCCAAATTGCAATAGCACTCCAGCGACTGCAATATGAATAGTTTGGGAGCGGTTGGGCCAGATGGGTTTCCAGAACAAAATGATGAGACCCATCACGAGCAATACTCCAGTAAAGCGCAGGAATAAAAATGTCGCGGGCTCCATGTACGGCATGCCAAAGCGCGCAATGATAAAGCCCGTACTCCAAATAAACACAAATAATGGCGCGGCAAATGCCTCGATCGGAGTGGCTGACTTCATGAAGAGGGTCGAGATTTGGAGATACTCATTGTATGCTGATGCTCACTTGCAATTTGAATCGTCTGATAATGAATCTGCACGGTATCGTCAATTGGATTGGCGTACCCTCCTGCCATCGCAATTGCGATTGGAATACCCTGCTCTCGCACAAATGCCATGACGCGTTGATCACGCAGCGCTAGACCCTCTTTTGTGAGTGTTAGGCGACCCAAACGATCGCCCTCAAACGGATCGGCCCCTGCCAAGTAAATCAGAAACTCAATCCCTTGTTTTGAAAGAAACGCGAGGGCCTGCTCGAGCGCCTCTAAATAGATGGTGTCGCCACTACCATCGGCTAAGGCAATATCCAGATCACTGCTAGTCTTTGCAAATGGATAGTTTTTCTCGCCATGGATCGAGACCGTACAAATCGCCGGATCATTCTGCAAAATCGCCGCCGTACCATCGCCCTGATGAACATCGAGATCCAGAATGCCGATTTTTTGAAGACTGATTGGATGCCTCATCAGTATCCGCGCCGCAATCGCGGCATCATTGAAGACGCAAAAGCCCGAGCCCTTATTACGGTATGCATGGTGCGTACCACCGGCTAAATTGACTGCGACACCCTCCTCGATGGCAGAATGGCATGCGGCAATCGTGGCACCTACCGAGCGACGGGAGCGCTCCACCATTTTCTCTGACCAAGGAAATCCGATTTCTTTCTGTTCTGCCTCACTCAGGGTTCCAGTAATCACCCGCTGCACGTAGGAGGGGTCATGGGCTAGGAGCAGTTCTGTATCGCTTGCCCGGGGTGCTTCTAGCAATTGAGTATTTGGAATATCAACAACCAAATCACGCAGCATCTTGTACTTTGCCATTGGAAACCGGTGCCCAGTTGGCAACGGTAATACAAAGTGATCGCTGTAGTAGGCTTTCAAGGAATCTAAGCTTTATTTTATAAGTAACTGATTATATTGGATTATTGTTATTAACTATTTAGCAAACATTTAATGTTGCAACGCAACAAATCTTACCCTACAATATATGGGTAAGATAAAAATTGTTATCTCCGCCAACCTAAAGGAGTCGATCATGAACCTAACCCCTGAACAAATTGCGGCCGCCCAAAAGGCCAATCTTGAGACCCTTGCCGGTCTTACCAACCAAGCCCTAAAGAGCGTTGAGAAACTCGTTGAGCTCAATATGCAAATTGCCAAGAATAGTCTGAGCGAGAGCATGAGCAATGCTAAGAAAGCACTCGAGGTACGTGATGTGCAGCAACTCATCAGCCAGCAAGCTGAAATGATTCAGCCAATGGCTGAGCGCATGATGAACTACGGTCGCGATCTCTATCAGATTGCACAAGATAGCTCCCATGCTTTGACCAAAACTGCAGAGGCAGAGTTCGCTGCAAACCAGAAAAAATTGCAATCCATGGTTGACGAGTGGACCAAAAACGCTCCAGCTGGCTCGGATGCTGCCGTGCAAATGATGAAGCAAGCGATCGCGGCAGCGAATAATAGTTATGAGACCAGCCAAAAAGCCATTAAGCACGCAATGGAAGTTGCTCAGGCCAATATGCAAAATGCAGCTGATACCGTGACCAAAGCAGCTAGCAAAGCAGCAAAGGCTGCCAAGAAGTCGTCTGAGTAATTGACTGAATGTAGATAGTCAAAACCCCGCTGCGGCGGGGTTTTTTCTTGGCACTGAAGACTGGTAAATCTTTTTTGTGCGCTACCTCTTCTTAGCGGGTGGCAAATCGGTGCACGATCCATGGTGCGCTTCTGCCGCCAATCCTACAGATTCCCCTAGGGTTGGATGAGGATGAATAGTCTTGCCAATATCGACCGAATCGGCTCCCATCTCAATCGCTAAACACACCTCACCAATCAGGTCGCCCGCATTG